>CAIOYU010000525.1 GCA_903862565.1 uncultured Actinomycetes bacterium
GAGATCGTCGGGTCGGAAATGCTGATCGGCCGGTCCACGCACGAGATCGGCGAGGCGGCGCGGGCGTTGATGGAGGACGTCGACTACTTCTGCGTGGGCCCCTGCTGGCCCACACCGACCAAACCGGGCCGGCCGGCGCCGGGCCTCGACTTGGTGCGCTCGGTCACCTCGATGGACCCGGACAAGCCGTGGTTCGCCATCGGCGGCATCGACGAACACCGACTCGGCGAGGTGCTCGACGCCGGTGCCCGGCGTGTCGTGGTGGTGCGGGCGATCACCGAGGCCGCCGACCCCGGCGCGGCCGCGCGCCGGCTCAGCGTGGCGTTGAGGACCGCGGAGTAACCGCTGCACACCAGGCGAAAACCGCTTCGGCCACGACCGTGTGCGGGACGTGCAGCCCACCGGGTGCGACGCAGTCGTGCGGCGGGGCCGGCACGGTGATCCGCAACCTCTGCCAACTGGCGGCGAAGCTGGGGTGCAGCGGCAGGTGGGAGACCTCGTGTTCCGGTACCCAGCGCAACTCCGTGCTCTCTCGATTGAGTTCGGTGTCCAGGAGAGTGGCGGCATCGGCGACGACGGTGGTGTAACTCCAGACCGCGCCCGGACCCGACACCTCGGCGGTGACCACGGTGGTTCGCACCTGAAGATGCCCGGCATCAAGACCGGCTTCCTCGTAGGCCTCCCGGACCGCCGCCTGCTCGGGGGTCTCGTGGCTGTCGAGCGCGCCGCCGGGCAGGCCCCAGGTGCCCCCCTGGTGGCTCCACGGGGCGCGATGCTGCAGAAGGACCGACGGGGCGCCGTCGGGGCCCGGTGCGCGCAGCAAGAGACCGGCCGCCCCGTACCGGCCCCAGTGGTGGGTGCCGGCATGGGACACCACCCAGCCGTCTCCGTCGCCTCGCACGGTTTTCAGGATAGGTGCGCGCCATCCGGAGCCGCCTGCTCTTAGACTTTGCTCATAGAGGTCCAATCGGAGTTCTAAGCGCCCCACCCGAAGGGAGCGAGGTCGCGCGAGGTGACCGTCGAGTTGGCACATCCGTCGACCGAGCCGTTGCCGCAACGGTCGCCGACCAAGGCCGCTCGCCCACGGTGGTGGTTCGCCAACTCCACCCCGGGCAGGATCCTGGCGGTCGGCGTCGTCCTCGCCGCATTGGGAATCCTCAGTGCGTTCGCGATCTCAACCACGATCACCACCCGTCAGAACCAGCTGACGACGGTGCTGGACCACACCGAGCCGCTGGCCTTCGCCGCCGGCCGGCTTTACACCACACTGTCGGTGGCCGACGCCGCCGCGGCGACGGCGTTCATCGCACGAGCCGAACCCCAGGGGGTGCGGCAGCGTTACGAACAGGCCATCACCGAGGCCGCGGATGCGGTCGCCCACGCCTCCAGCGGCCTGACCGACCCCCCGCTGGTCGAGTTGCTCGGCCGGGTCAACGCACAGTTGGCCGTCTACACCGGGCTGATCGAGACCGCGCGGACCAACAACCGGATGGGCAACCCGGTCGGCTCGGCGTACCTGTCGGAGGCCTCCGCCCTGATGCAGCAGCGGATCCTGCCCGACGCGAAACAGCTCTATGACGCGACGTCTGCCCGCGTCGACGCCGAGACCACCGCGTCGGCCACGATCCCCGCGCCGGTGATCATCGTCGTTGCCACGACGGTCGCATTCGGTGCATTCGTGCACCGCTGGCTGGCCCGCCGGACCAAACGTCGGGTGAACATCGGGCTTGTGGTCGGCGGGTTCGCGATCGTCGTCATGATCATCTGGGTCGGGTCCGCGCTGGCGATCTCGACCGCCGGCAGCCGCGCGGCCAAGATCACCGCGGCCGAATCGCTGAAAACCGTTACCGGTCTTGCCATCACCGCCCAGCAGGCGCGCGCCGACGAAACCCTGTCGCTGATCCGTCGCGGCGACGAAGACGTCCGTAAGCAGTCCTATTACCAGCGGGTCGATTCGATGCGCAGCCAGCTCAGCGACTACTTGTCCGGCGGCCACGCCATCGCCACGGATCAACTGGCCGGCGCCGACGACCTGTTGGTGCAGTGGCGTGAAGCCGATCAGCGGATCAACGACTTCATCAAGGTCGGCAACTACCAGGCCGCCACCCAGGTCGCACTCGGCACGCAGGAGCACGACGCCACCCCGGCCTTCGACAAGCTCAATGAGGCGCTGTCCGACGGGATCGAAGAGAGCCGAACCCAATTACGCAATGACATCCGCTCCGCACGCCGGGTGCTGTCCGGGACGACGGTGGGCGGGGTGCTGCTGTCCGTCAGCGCCGCGCTCGCGGTGGCGTTGGGCCTGTGGCCGCGACTGAACGAGTACCGATGAACACCCTGAGGCGGCGCGCGAAGAGGCTGGCGGGCATCGCCGTCACGGTGGCCGCGCTGACCGGATGCTCGCAGCCGCCGGACTCCGCGACCCTGGAGGCACCCACGCTGCCGCCGCCCACGCCGGCCGGCATGGAGCAACTGCAGCCAGGACCGCCGCCGCAACCCGATCCCGCGGACACCAGTTGCGACCGCACCGCGAGCCTCCGCCCGTTCGCGGGCCAGGCCGAGGCCAACGCAGCGGTGGCCGCGATCCGGGCCCGCGGCCGGCTGCTCGTCGGCCTCGACATCGGGAGCAACCTGTTCTCCTTCCGCGACCCGATCTCCGGGAACATCACGGGGTTCGACGTCGACATCGCCGGCGAGGTGGCACGCGACATCTTCGGCCGTCCCTCGGACGTCGAATACCGCATTCTGTCGTCGGCCGACCGCATCACCGCACTGCAGAACAACACCGTCGACATCGTGGTCAAGACCATGACGATCACCTGCCAACGACGCAAGCAGGTCAACTTCTCAACGGTCTATTTCACTGCTTTCCAACGGATTCTGGCCGCACGGGACTCGAAGATCACCACACCTGCGGACCTCTCCGGCAAGCGCGTCTGCGTCGCCCGCGGCACCACCTCGCTGCGGCGGGTGCAGGAGATCAGCCCGCCACCGGTGGTGATCACCGTCGTGAGCTGGGCGGACTGCCTGGTGGCGCTGCAACAGGGTGAGGCCGACGCCATCAGCACCGACGACTCGATCCTCGCGGGTCTGATGGCCCAGGATCCCTATCTGCACATCGTCGGACCGACCATGGCCGAGCAGCCGTACGGCATCGGCATCAACCTGACCAACACCGCCCTGGTGCGGTTCGTCAACGGAACGCTGGAACGAATCCGCAACGACGGGACCTGGGACACCCTGTACCGGAAGTGGCTGACCGTGCTGGGACCGGCCCCGACACCACCCGTTCCGAGGTATGCGGACTGATGAGCACCACCGAATCACTGGAGGACGAGGTCGGAACCCGACCCGCGGGGGCAGAGGATCTCGACCTCGGGCCGGGCACGGACTCGGTGGCATCGGCCCGGCCGATGGCCACCCAGGCCGTCTTCCGGCCACACTTCGACGACGAGGACGTCGACGCGGTCGGCGCCGGGCCGCTGGAATCCGGGGATCTGCACCCCACCGTCGGCCGCGCCCAGTCGGTGGCGCTGCGGATCGGCGGCGGATTGGTCGAGATACCGCGAGTCCGCGAGATAGATCCCTTGGCTGCGTTGATGGTCAATCCCGTTGTCGCCGAGGCGAAGCGGTTCTGCTGGAATTGCGAGCGCCCGGTCGGCCGGTCGACCGCCGACCACGAAGGCGAGTCAGAGGGACTCTGCCCGCACTGCGGCAGTGCGTACTCGTTTCTGCCGCAACTCAATCCCGGAGACGTGGTAGCCGACCAGTACGAGATCAAGGGCTGTGTGGCCCACGGCGGACTCGGCTGGGTGTACCTGGCGGTCGACCACAACGTCAGCGAGCGTCCAGTGGTTCTCAAGGGTCTGGTGCATTCCGGCGACGCCGAGGCCCAAGCCATCGCAATGGCTGAGCGCCAGTTCCTGGCCGAGGTCGCCCACCCGTCGATCGTCAAGATCTTCAACTTCGTCGAGCATTCAGACTCACACGGCGAGCCGGTGGGCTACATCGTCATGGAGTACGTCGGCGGCACGTCTCTCAAGCCGCCGAAGGGGCAGAAGCTCCCGGTGGCCGAGTCGATCGCCTACATGCTCGAGATCCTCCCCGCGCTGGGCTATCTGCACTCAATCGGGTTGTGTTACAACGACCTCAAGCCGGAGAACATCATGGTGACCGAGGAGCAGCTGAAGCTGATAGACCTCGGTGCGGTGTCGCGGATCAACTCCTTCGGCTACCTGTACGGCACGCCGGGATACCAGGCCCGCGAGATCGTGCGGACGGGTCCGACGATTGCCACCGACATCTACACCGTCGGACGGACCCTGGCCGCGTTGACACTGAATCTGAAGACCCGCAAGGGCCGCTACGTCGACGGCCTGCCGGCGGACGATCCGGTTCTGGCACGGTATGACTCGTTCGCACGTCTGCTACGCCGCGCAACCGACCCCGACCCACGCCGCCGCTTCGCGAGCGCGGAGGAGATGTCGGGGCAACTGCTCGGGGTGCTGCGTGAGGTGGTGGCCGCCGACACCGGCACCGCGAAGCCCGGCCTGTCGACGGTCTTCACCCGGACCCGGTCGACCTTCGGCGTGGATCTGCTTGTCGCGCATACCGATGTCTACCTCGACGGTCTCCTGCACGCCGAGCGCCTGACGGCGTCGGAGATCGTCACCGCCCTGCCGGTTCCGCTGGTGGATCCGACCGACGTCGCGGCCACCGTCCTGTCGGCGACGGTGCTGTCCCAACCCGTTCAGACCCTGGACTCACTGCGGGCGGCCCGGCACGACAGCCTGACCTCCGACGGGGTGGATCTCGCGGAGTCGGTGGAACTGACGCTGATGGAGGTCCGCGCGCTGCTGGATCTCGGCGACGTCGCCAAGGCCAACCGCAAGTTGGACGATCTCGCCGTCCGGGTCGGCTGGCGCTGGCGGCTGGTGTGGTTCAAAGCCGTCTCCGAGCTTCTGTCCGGTGACTTCATCTCCGCCAGAGGGCATTTCACCGACGTACTGGATACCTTCCCCGGCGAACTGGCTCCGAAGTTGGCGCTGGCGGCAACCGCGGAACTGGCGGGCACCTCCGACGAGCGGCCGTTCTACGAGACGGTGTGGCATACCGACAACAATGTGATCTCAGCGGGTTTCGGGCTGGCTCGGGCGAAGTCGGTGGAGGGCGACCGGCAAGGTGCCGTCACGACGCTCGACGAGGTACCCGTCAGCTCAAGGCATTTCACCACTGCGCGGCTGACCAGTGCGGTGACCCTGCTCTCCGGGCGGTCGATGAGTGAGATCACCGAGACGCAGATCCGAGACGCGGCCCGAAGGGTGGAGGCGCTGCCGGAGAGCGAACCGCGTGTTCTCCAGATCCGAGCATTGGTGCTCGGGACGGCCATGGACTGGATCGCCGAGCACTCCGGGAATGCGGCCTCCAGTGCGGACCCGATCCTCGGATACCCGTTCACCGACCACGGCCTGCGCTTGGGCGTCGAGGCCTCGCTGCGCAGCCTGGCCCGGGTGGCGACCAGCCAGGCACACCGCTACGCACTGGTCGACATGGCAAACCGGGTGCGGCCGATGACGACGTTCTGAGCCCTGGCGTTTGGGGCCCCGGGCCGACTGTGCGCCCACGGCGCCCACTGTGCGTCCAGGGCGGTTTGCCGGGCCGATCGGCGGCCCTCAGCGCACACTCGATCGACGGGCGATCGCCGCTCGGACCCGAGCCACGATGTCGGCGGGCCGATCCCCGGCAACGACGGTGATGACGATCCAGCCCATGCTTTCCAACATCTCCCGACGGCGGATGTCCTTGAGGTACTGGTACCGGTCGGTGCGGTGGTGGTCCCCGTCGTACTCGACGGCAATCATGAGATCAGGCCAACCGAGGTCCAGGTAGGCGAACGGATAGCCGTCCTCGCCGGCGACCGGAACCTGGGTGTGCGGCCGTGGCAGTCCGCCGCGGATCAGCACCAGCCGCAACCAACTCTCCTTCGGCGACTGCGCGCCCGGGTCGGCCAGTCCCAGAACGTTTTCCAACTGGCACAAGCCGCGAGCGCCGGGATGGCGGGCCGCGACGGCACGAACCGCGTCTGCGTGCAGTGCGGTTGCCCGCATGAGGGCATCCATCCGGGCCAGTGCGACGTCGACGGCACCGCGGCGGCCGATGTCGAACGCCGTCCGCTGCGCCGTGGTGGCAGCCATCTTCCCGATTAGAGCAACCTCGCCGTCCAGCAGCGCGTCGCGGCGGGTGATCACTCCCGCAGGCCGCCGCGGGTTGGGGTAAATCAGTTCGATCGCGATATCGGAGCGCACCCACTGAGCGCCATGCAGTGCCGCGGCTGCAGAGCCGGCGATTACCCCGCGCCGTTGCGACCACAGCCAGGCAGCCCGGATGCGGTCCTGCAGGGACGGCACGACGAGCTTCGACAGGTAGACATCGGGACACAGCCTGGTGAAACCGCGTCGAAGCTGGTGGCGATTGAGGACGCCCGCCGCGAGGGCCTCGCTGCCGACGAAAGGGGCATCAAGCGGGTACTGCACGCACGCAGGCTGGCACGTCGTGACGCGGTCGTCGATTCACTGTGCGCTCAGGGCGGGAATTTCTCCCGATTCGCGCCGCTGACGCACAGTCGACGCCGTCGGCGCACAGTCGGGAAGATCCTGCGGGAGAAGTCAGACCACCGTCATGCAGGCGCGGGCGATGGCCAACTCCTCGTTGGTCGGTATGACCAGCACGGTCGTCGGTGATCCGTCCGCCGAGATCCGCCGCGCCTCCCGCGACGGGCTCTCGTTAAGCGCGTCGTCGAGTTCGATGCCGAGCCGGGACAGTCCGCTGAGTGCGTCGCGGCGAACCATCGCCTGGTTCTCCCCCACCCCGGCTGTGAAGGTGATGACGTCGGCGTACCCCAGCACGGCCAGATAGGCGCCGACGTACTTGCGCAACCGGTGGATGTAGACCTGGTAGGCCTGCAGTGCCACCTCGTCGCCGGACTCGATGCGCTTCTGAACCACCCGCAGATCGACGTCACCGGACAGCCCCAGCATGCCGGAACGACGGTTGAGCATGCTCTCGATCTCGTCGACGCCCATATCGGCTTCCCGCCACAGGTAGCTGATGATGCCCGGGTCGATGTCACCGGCCCGGGTGCCCATCACCAGGCCCTCCATCGGGGTCAGGCCCATCGAGGTGTCGACCGGGCGCCCACCGGCGATCGCCGACGCCGACGCCCCGTTGCCCAGATGCAGCACGATCTGATTCAGCGATTCGATCGGGACGCCCAGGAACTCGGCGGCCTGGCCGCTGACGTAGTCGTGCGAGGTTCCGTGGAAGCCGTAACGGCGAATCTTCCACTGCGCAGCAAGATCCCGGTCGATGGCGTAGTTCGCCGACGCCGCGGGCAGGTCGTGGAAGAAGGCGGTGTCGAACACCGCGACGTGCGGTAGGTCGGGCAGCAGCTTGCGCGCAACCTCGATGCCCAGCACCGCCGGAGGGTTGTGCAACGGGGCCAGCGGAGCGAGTTCGCGAAGCTGGTCCAGTAGTGCGTCGTCGACGATCGTCGGCCGATGCAGGGTCGGACCGCCGTGCACCACGCGGTGGCCGACCGCCGCCAGACCCAACTCACCGAGGTCCTTGCCCGATTCGGCGACCAGGGCGAACGCCAACCGCAGGGCGGCCTCGTGGTCGGCGACCCGGCCGTCGCGCACGATCTTCTCGCCGTCGATGTTCAGCTTCGCGGTCGAGGTGTCCTCGCCGATCCGCTCGACGATGCCGTCGAACAGCGAGACACCGGTGTCCGGTTGCACCAGTTGGTACTTCAGCGACGACGATCCCGAGTTGAGGACCAGCACGGTCGAATTCATCATGCCCCCTGAGCCTGAATCGCGGTGATGGCAACGGTGTTGACGATGTCCTCCACCAGCGCACCCCGGGACAGATCGTTGACCGGTTTGTTCAGGCCCTGCAACACCGGGCCGATCGCCACGGCGCCCGCGCTGCGCTGCACGGCCTTGTAGGTGTTGTTGCCGGTGTTTAGGTCAGGGAAGATCAGAACCGTCGCTTTGCCGGCGACCGCCGACCCGGGCATCTTCGAGGCCGCCACCGAAGGTTCGACGGCGGCGTCGTACTGAATCGGCCCCTCGACCAGCAGATCCGGCTCCCGTTGCCGGACGAGTTCGGTTGCGGCCCTTACCTTGTCGACGCCGGCACCGCTGCCGGAGTCGCCGGTCGAGTACGACAGCATCGCCACCCGCGGCTCGATGCCGAACTGGGCGGCAGTGCGCGCCGAGCTGATCGCGATGTCGGCGAGCTCCTCGGCGGTCGGGTCCGGCACGATCGCGCAGTCGCCGTAGGCCAGCACCTGGTCGGCCAGGCACATCAGGAAGATGCTCGACACCGTCGAACAGCCGGGCTGGGTCTTGATGATCTCGAAGGCCGGCCGGACGGTGTGGGCGGTGGTGTGCGCAGCTCCGGACACCATGCCGTCGACGAGGTCGTTGTGCACCAGCATGGTGCCGAAATAGGAGACGTCCTGGACGATCTCGCGGGCCTGCTCCAGCGTCACACCCTTCTTCTTGCGCAATGCGGCGTACTGGACGGCGAACTGCTCGCACAGTTCGCTGGTCTTCGGGTTGATGACTCTCGCGGCGCTGATGTCCACCCCGAGTTCGGCTGCGCGAGTGCGTACTTCGGCCTCCTCGCCGAGGATGATCAGGTCGGCCACACCTCGCAGCAGCAGCCGGCCGGCGGCCTGGAGGATCCGGTCGTCTTCGCCCTCGGGCAGCACGATGCGCTGACGGTCGGCCCGGGCACGCTCCATCAACTGATGCGTGAACATCTGCGGCGTGGTAACCGTCGGTATCGGAATCGCAAGCTGTTCGATCAGATCGGTGACGTCGAGATGACGATCCACCAGTTCGATGGCGGTGTCGATCTTGCGCTGCGAGCCCGCCGTCACCCGGCCGCGCGCACCGGCCACCGCACTGGCGGCCTCGAAGGTTCGCAGTTCGGTGGCGATGACCGGCAGCCTGATACCGATCCCGGTGATCAGCCGGGCGATCTCGCGGTGCAGTGGCAGCCCGCCGTTGAGGATGATCGTCGACAGGGACGGAAAGCCCTTGGCGGCGTGGGCACCGGCGGCAACCAGAACCACATCGGAACGGTCGCCGGGGGTGATCACCGCGACGCCCTCGGTCAGCCGCTCGAGAACGTGGTCGGCCGTCATTCCGGCCACCATCACGTCCAGCACCTCGCGCGACATCAACGAGGGGTCGCCGTGCACCAGGACTCCATCGACGGCGGCGCACAACTCGGCGACGGTGGGAGCCACGAGCAGGGGCTCTTCCGGGAGCACCCATACGGGTGGGCCCAGGTTCTTACAGGCCAGCAGAACGGCCTCCATCTTCTCCGGCTCGCACCGGTTGGCCACCACCGCCGCGGTGTGGGTGTGCTGGGCCTTCAACTCCGTCAGACACATTTCGATGACGGCGACGATCTCCTCCGGGGTGCGGCCGCGTGCCCGCACCGACAGCAGCACCGGCGCGCCCAGGTTGGCCGCGATCCGGGCGTTGACGCTGAGTTCGGTCGGCGAGGCCACGTCAGTGAAGTCCGATCCCACGATCACCACGGCGTCGCAGCGGTCGGCCACCGCGTGGTAGCGGTCGACGATATCGGCGATCGCGCCTTCAGGGTCCTCATGCAACCGCTGGTAGGTGACACCGATGCATTCGTCGTAGGACAGCCCTGCGTCGGTGTGGGCCAGCAGCAACTCGAGGATGTAGTCGTGTTCCTCGCGGCGGGTGATGGGCCGGAAGACTCCGACCTTCGGCACCATCGCGGTGAGCCGGTGCAGGAGGCCCAACGCAATGGTGGACTTGCCCGTCTCCCCTTCCGGGGATGCGATGTAGATCGACGTCGTCACGACGACAGCATTCCTCAGTCAGCCTGCTCCTGCGCGTGGGTTAACCAAGTTTTCGTAAACGCGGCAGCAGGTCTCGCTCGAACAGTTCCAAGAAGCGGCGCTGATCCGAGCCGGGGGCGTGGAACACCAGGTGGTTGAGCCCGTAGCCGAGGTACTCGGCCACCTTCGCGACGGCCTCGTCGGGGTCGGCCGAGACGATCCAGCGCCGCGCCACCTGCTCGATGGGCAGTTCGTCGGCCAGCCGTTCCATCTCGATCGGGTCGCTCACGCTGTGCTTCTGCTCCGGCGTCAGCGACAGCGGCGCCCAGAACCGGCAGTTGTTCAGCGCGGTGTCGTAGTCGGTGTCGTAGGAGATCTTGATCTCGATCATCTTGTCGATGGCGTCGACGTCGCGGTCGGCAGCCGCGGCACCCTCGCGCACCGCCGGCAGGAGCTTGTCGACGTAGAGTTCCTCGCCCTTGCCGGAGGTGCAGATGAACCCGTCACCGGCGCGGCCCGCGTACTTGGCCACCGCGGGCCCCCCTGCCGCGATGTAGACGGGCACACCACCCTCGGGGACGTCGTAGATGGTGGCGCCCTTGAGGTGGTAGTACTCGCCGTCGAAGTCCACCCGGCCGCCGCGCCACAGTTCGCGCATGAGCCGGACCGATTCACGCAGCCGGGCGAAGCGCTCCTTGAACTCGGGCCACTCGCCGGTGAACCCGGTGGCGATCTCGTTGAGCGCCTCCCCGGTGCCCACGCCGAGGAACACCCGGTCGGGGTACAGGCATCCCATCGTGGCGAACGCCTGGGCGATGACCGCGGGGTTGTAGCGGAACGTCGGGGTGAGCACCGAGGTGCCCAGCGTGATCCGGGAAGTCCGCTCGCCGACCGCGGTCATCCACGAGAGCGCGAACGGGGCGTGACCACCCTCGTGACGCCAGGGCTGGAAGTGGTCGCTGACCGTCGCGCTGTCCATGCCGTGCGCCTCGGCCAGCACGCCGAGTTCCACCAACTCGCGCGGTCCGAACTGCTCTGCCGACGCCTTGTATCCCAGCTTCAGTTCAACCATAGGACTGTTTCTACACTGCGGTATGGCTCCGGTGGTGACGGCTGTGACCGACTCCGTGTATCTGTCCCATACCCCGCTGGTGAATTGGACGCTGGTGACCGACGACGCCGGTGTGCTGCTCATCGACGCCGGGTTTCCGGGCAGCCGCGCCGAGGTGCTGAGCTCACTGGCTCGACTCGGGTACGGGCCCCAGGACGTCCGGGCCGTGCTGTTGACCCACGCCCACATCGACCACCTGGGCAGCGCAATCTGGTTCGCCAAAACCCACAACACCCCGGTCTACTGCCACGCCGACGAAGTGGGCCACGCCAGACGTGAATACCTGCAGCAGGCTTCGCCGCTGGCATTGATGTCACAGGCCTGGCGGCCGCGCTGGCTGAAGTGGTCGCTGGAGGTCGCCGCCAACGGTGGCCTGGTACGCGCGGGCATTCCCGGCACCCGGGCACTGACCCCGGACATCGCCGCCACATTGCCCGGCCAGCCGACGGCGATCCCGACACCCGGGCACACCGGCGGGCACTGCTCGTATCTGGTCGACGGTGTTCTCGTCGCCGGCGACGCGCTGATCACCGGCCATCCACTGGCCCGGCATCGCGGACCGCAGTTGCTACCCGCGATGTTCAACCACGATGACGCGCAGTACGCACGCAGTCTCGACGTGCTCGCGGCGGCCGGGACCGACATCCTGATACCCGGTCACGGCGAGGTCTGGACCGGACCGATCGGGGACGCGGTCCGGCAGGCCGGCCGAGCTTGAGGCCGGTTACGGCTACTAAGGCTTGGCCGGCGCGGGCAGTTCGGCCTGGATCAGCGGCAGCATCTTTCCCGCCAGGTATTTCTGGCCGGCCCGGTTGGGGTGAATCCAGTCCGCTCCGATGAGACTCGGGTCGTCCCACAGCCACTTCTCGGCCAGGGGGTCGACGAACTTGGCGCCGATGACGGCGGCCTCGTCGCGAATGATGTCGCGGACCTTCCACACCTCCGGCGGCACGTCGGAGGCTCGGGGCCACGCCGGGCCGACCACCAGCATGTTCGCCTTCGGAGCGGCCAGCCTCGCCGCCTTGAAGGTCTTGGCGACCGTGCTCTTCTCGACGTCGGGCGGAATGTCCATGTCGTTGGCACCGCCGAAGAACACGATGAGATCGGTCGACGACTGCACACCGGACACCTTGTCGCCGAAGATCCCGCCGCGGTAGCCCTTGTGGATGTACCCGGATCCGCCCTCACCGACGACGGTGGGCTGGATGTCGTAGCCCTTGGCACGCAGATCCGACCAGACGATCGCTGGCCAGGCGTCGGGATCCTCGCCGTTGTTCTCCGGGCCCATCGTGTAGGAGTCGCCGATGACGACGACGTGGTCCCCGGGGAGCGCGGCCTGCTGTTCAGGAGTGGGCTTGGACGGCGACGAACACGCTGCCGCCAGCGCGAGCGCGACAATCACCAACAGGGGGCGCAGGAGGCGCTGGACAGCCCGGATCACACGGTCACCCTACGCAAGGCCTGCCCACCCATGGAATTTGACGCTTGTAAAGTTCGGCTCGTGCGCAACTCCAGGGACAACATCCGGGGCAGGACCGTCGTCATCACCGGCGCGGCCCGCGGTATCGGCTTCGCCACCGCCCGGGCCCTGCTGGCGCGCGGCGCCCGGGTGGTGATCGGCGACCGCGACGTCGCCCTCGGGGAGTCCGCCGTCGCCACGCTGAGCAACCTCGGCCCGGTGTCCGGTTACCCCCTCGACGTCGCCGACCCGGCGTCGTTCGCAACGTTCCTGGACAAGGCCCGTGCCGACGGCGGCGGGCACATCGACGTCCTCATCAACAACGCCGGGGTGATGCCGGTGGGGCCGTTCCTCGACCTCACCGACCAGGCGATCCGCTCGGCGATCGAGGTGAACTTCTACGGAGTTCTCAACGGGTGCCGCCTGGTGCTGCCCGAGATGGTCAAGCGGGGTGAAGGGCACGTCGTCAACATCGCATCGCTGGCCGGGATGCTTGCCGTACCGGGTCAATCGGTCTATGCCGGAACCAAGTTCGCGGTCGTCGGACTCTCGACTGCGCTCGCCGACGAGTTCGCCCCGCAGGGCGTGCACGTCAGCTGCGTGATGCCGACATTCACCAACACCGACCTGATCTCGGGCACCGAGACCAAGGGATTGACGGCGCCGGTGCAGCCCGAGGACATCGCCGCCGCGGTGGTGCGAACCCTGGACAGGCCGAAAAGCTCTGTGTCCGTTCCCTATCCGCTGCGTTTCGTAGCGGCCGCGACCGCGTTCCTGTCGCCGCGGAGCCGACGGTGGATGTCGGCGAAGATGGGCACCGCCCGGGTGTTCCTCGATGTCGACGTCTCCGCCCGTGCGGCCTACGAGCAACGCGCGCAGTCGGCGACCGGAGTGCTTGAAGGCCCAGCCTAATCCCGGCGTCATCCCGGAGTACTCCCGCGAGCGTGCGCGTCGTTGCGCCGACACGCCCTCTGGGCGTGCACTTTGAGGCCCGTCGCCATGCACAGGGATGACTTTCGGACCATCTCGCCGCCGGTCATCATCGCCGCGTGCATCCGAAACTCTCGGCGGTTTTCAACCATCAGGGCGGCGTCGCGACGAGCGCTCAGATATTGACCGTCGTCAGCCGGCGCTACCTTCAGCATCTCCTGGACTGCACTGCGGTGGAACGCATCTGGCATGGCGTGTACAGCTACGGACCGCCAGACGCCGAACGCAGACTTCGTGGCCTGGATCTGGCCTGCGGGAAATCGGTCGTGGTCTGCATGCACACCGCCGCACGCCGGTACGGATTCGACACTGAGGACGTCGGGGACCTTCATGTGCTCAACCCGCAGGGCAGTCACCACCTCCGCGCGGCCGACGGTCTGGTGGTACACCGTCGTGACGGCGCGCCGTTAACGCTCGTTTCCGGACGGCTGGCGACAGCGCCCGCGTGGACGGCCGTCGAAGTCGCCCGATCGCTGCCTCGTCGGCGTGCGCTGGCCACCCTGGACGCCGCGCTGAGATCAGGGCACTGCAACCGGCGGACCCTTGCGTCGGCACTGGTGGCGCAGTCCGGCCGACGCGGCATCGTCACAGTCCGGCAACTACTTCCCTACGCCGACGGCAAGGCTGAGTCGCCGATGGAGAGCGAGGCCCGCCTGGTGATGCTCGACGGCGGACTGCCCACCCCGGAACTGCAATACGAGATCGTCGACGCGGATGGAAGGCTGCGCAGACTCGACTTCGCCTGGCCGGAGCAGATGGTCGCCGCCGAGTACGACAGCGACCAGTGGCATACCGGGGCCGATGCGTTGCACCGTGACCGCGAGAAGCTCGCCGCCGTGCAGGATCTCGGGTGGACTGTGGTTCCCATTGTCATCGAGGACGTCAGGAGGCGTCAGCAGCTTCTGGTGGACCGCATTGGCCGCCATCTCAACCGGGCCCAAGCCTCGTGACGGTCCCCGGAATGCACGCTTGCGCGGCGTGTTGCCGTACAGACACGCACGCTCGCGGAAAAGACTCAGGCCAGTGCGCGGTCCAGGTCGGCGATCAGATCCTCGGTGCCCTCCAGGCCCACCGACACACGCACCACCCCGTCGCCCAGACCGATGGCCGCCCGACCCTCCGGACCCATCGCCCGGTGTGTGGTGGTGGCCGGGTGGGTGATCAGTGTCTTGGAGTCCCCGAGGTTGTTGGAGATGTCGATGACCGACAGCTTGTCGAGCACCTCGAACGCCCGCTCCTTGCCGCGGCCCTCCGGGGCCTCCAGTTCGAAGGTGACGACGGTGCCGCCACCGCTCATCTGCCGCTTGGCCAACTCGTGCTGCGGATGCGACTCCAAGAACGGGTAGCGCACCCAGCGGACCCCCGGGTGGGAGTTCAGGAACTCGGCGACACGCTGGGCGGAGGCATTGCTGTAGTTGACCCGAACAGACAGCGTCTCAAGGCCTTTGAGCAGCACCCAGGCGTTGAACGGGCTCAGCGCCGGCCCGGTGTGACGCATCAGGGTCTGCACCGGGCCGTCGATGAACTCCTTGTCGCCCAGGATCGCCCCGCCCAGCACACGGCCCTGCCCGTCGATGTGCTTGGTCCCCGAGTAGATCACCACGTCGACCCCGAGCGGCAGGCCCCGCTGCAGCAGTGGTGTCGCAAAAACATTGTCCAGCAACACTTTCGCCCCGGCGGCGTGGGCCATCTCAGAGACCGCGGCGATGTCGACCAGCGATTGCATCGGATTGGACGGTGTCTCGAAGAACACCGCCGTGGTGGGCACCGAGAGCGCCTGCTCCCACTGCGAGAGGTCTTCGCCGTCGACGAAGACGGTCTCGACCCCCCAGCGCGGCAGGATCTCGCTGCACACCACGAAGCAGGAGCCGAACAGGCTGCGACCGGCCACGAGTCGATCGCCGGCCTTCAACGTTGCACCGAGTCCGGTGAACACCGCGGACATTCCCGACGCCGTGGCGAAGCAGGCTTGAGCACCTTCGATCAGCCGAAGTCGCTCCTGGAACATCTCGATGGTGGGGTTGCCGTAGCGGGAGTAGACGAAGCGGTCGACCTCGCCGGTGAACGCCTTCTCGGCCTCGCCGGCTGAGTCATAGACGTAACCCGACGTCAGGTAGAGACCCTCGGAGGTCTCCCGGAACTCCGACCGCAGCAATCCGCCGCGGACTCCGATGGTGGCCTGGCTGACACCGTCGGGCAACGCCTTCGGAATCCGCACTGAAGGAACTGGGCCC
>CAIOYU010000526.1 GCA_903862565.1 uncultured Actinomycetes bacterium
GCGCCGGACTATCCGCTGTGGACGGCATCGGCATCTCTGGCCGGCGGAACACCGGTGCATTACCTGTGCGACGAGACCAACGGCTGGCAGCCAGACCTCGCCGACCTGGAATCCAAGATCACCCCGCGCACCAAGGCACTTGTGGTGATCAATCCGAACAACCCGACCGGCGCGGTGTACAGCCGGGAAGTTCTGCAGCAGATGGTGGATCTGGCACGCAAGCACCAGTTGCTGCTGCTGGCCGACGAGATCTACGACAAGATCCTCTACGACGACGCCAAGCACATCTCGCTGGCCACGTTGGCGCCGGACCTGCTCTGTTTGACGTTCAACGGACTGTCCAAGGCCTACCGGGTGGCCGGCTACCGCTCCGGCTGGCTGGTGATCACCGGCCCGACCGACCACGCCAGCAGTTTCATCGAGGGCATCAGCCTGCTGGCCAACATGCGCCTGTGCCCGAATGTTCCTGCGCAGCATGCCATTCAGGTGGCGCTCGGCGGCCATCAGAGCATCGATGACCTCGTGCTGCCCGGCGGCCGTCTACTCGAGCAGCGCGACCTCGCCTGGACCAAGCTCAACGAAATCCCCGGGGTCTCGTGCGTCAAGCCCGAAGGCGCCCTTTACGCCTTCCCGCGACTGGACCCCGAGGTGCACGACATCGTCGACGACGAGAAGCTGGTGCTCGACCTCCTGCTTGAGGAAAAGATCCTGGTGACCCAAGGCACCGGCTTCAACTGGCCCTCACCCGACCACCTGCGGATCGTGACCCTGCCATGGGCGCGAGACCTGGCCAAGGCCATCGAGCGGTTGGGCAACTTCCTGGCGAGCTACCACCAGTAACCGCCAGTGGCTCACTCGCACGCGCACTCACACGCGCACCTCCCCGCGCCCCTGGGCCCGGTGGCGGCGCGGGTCGTCGTCGCGCTGCTGGCCCTCATCGCATTGGCGATGGTCGTCGGCGCGGTGCTGCTGTGGCCATCGGGAAGCAAGGTCGACGTTCCGATGCCGTTCCAGAACGCAGAGGGCGGTGCCGTGACCACCGAACGCGGCCACGTCCAGTCCTCGACATTGGCCGACTGCGGCAGCCCCTCTGCGGGAAAGGTTCTCACCGCCCGGCCCGCCCCCGGCTTGTCCGGTAGCGGGACGTGCGTGCAATCCCTGGTGACCCTGGACAGTGGCCCCAATGCCGGCGCCGGAACGCTATTGGAGTTCTCCCGCGGCCCGGGCCAACCAAACCTGTTGGCGGGCGACAGCATTCGCGTGTTCCGACAGGTCGACCCCCAGGGCGCCACGAGTTACGGCTTCTACGACTACGAGCGGGGTTGGCCACTGGCACTGCTGGCGGCGGCCTTCGCCGTCGTCATCGTCGCCGTGGCCCATTGGCGTGGCCTGCGGGCGTTGGCCGGGATCGTCGTCGCGTTCGCCGTGCTCGTCGTCTTCATGCTGCCCGCCCTTCGGGATGGGGCGCCGGCGGTTCCGGTGGCCCTGGTCGCCTCGGCGGCCATCCTCTTCGCGGTGATCTACCTTGCCCACGGGGTGAGCCTCCGCACCAGTGCCGCCCTGCTCGGCACCCTCACATCCATGTTTCTGGCGGCACTACTGTCCTGGGCAGCAATCGATTTCACCCATCTGACCGGTCTGTCCGATGACCGGAACAACGAGGTCGCGGCCTACATGGGCCACGTGTCCATCAAGGGGCTGCTGCTGGCCGGCTTCATCATCGGCTCCCTCGGTGTGCTGAACGACGTCACCATCACCCAGGCGTCGACGGTGTTCGAACTCGCCCACGTCGGGCACGGCTCACGGAGGGAAGTCTTCCGGCGGGCCATGCGTGTCGGGAGCGACCACATCGCCAGCACCGTCTACACACTGGTGCTGGCCTACGCAGGCAGTTCGCTACCGCTGCTGCTGTTGTTCAGCGTGGCGAACCGTTCACTGTCCGACGTGTTGACCAGTGAGAGTGTGGCCATCGAGATCGCCCGATCGGCCGTCGGCGGCATCGCACTGGCGTTGTCGGTGCCGCTGACCACTGCGGTGGCTGCGGTGCTGGCGACACCGAACGTTGAAGCGGCCGGGCGCTGATCCACTGCGTTACGTACGGCACTTGTAGCAGTAACCCGAAAGCGTCGAACTTGCGCACTCGGAACCATACATTTCGCCGCGATCTGCGCACTTAGTGAGACTCTTGCTGGCACGACCGCAGAGGTCACACGCGGGGACCTCGGTCTTGGTGCAGTGAACCACCCTGCCGCAGGTGGTTTGGGTGTACTGGTCGATCTGGGAGCATGAACTGATCGGCTCGTCCAAGTCCCTGGTCTCGTGGCCCGCAGCACACTCGCACGTGTATACCCAGGCTGTTGTTCTCTCATCCATTCCCGTGTCTCCCCGTCAGCGGATCAGCGTCCTAGGGGAATCTAGCGCCGTTCGAGAAGCCCCAGCAGATATCTTCCGTACCCCGACTTCATCAGCGGCTGAGCCAGTTTGGTGAGCTGATCGTCGTCGATGAAGCCCTGCCGCCAGGCGATCTCTTCCGGGCAGGAGACGTTCAGACCCTGTCGTGCCTCAATGGTGCGGACGAAGTTCCCTGCCTCCAAGAGGGAGTCACAGGTCCCGGTGTCCAGCCAAGCCGTCCCACGCGGGAGCACCTCCACCCGCAGCTTGCCGCGCTCGAGATAGACGCGGTTGACGTCGGTGATCTCCAACTCGCCCCGCGGTGAGGGCTTCAGCGCACGGGCGATCTCGACGACCGCGTTGTCGTAGAAGTACAAACCGGGAATCGCGTAGTTGGACTTCGGCTTTTCCGGCTTCTCCTCCAGCGTCAATGCCGTTCCCTCTGAATCGAATTCCACCACCCCGTAGGATGATGGGTCGGCAACCCAGTAGGCAAAAACAGCGCCGCCGTCGATGTCACGGAATCGTTTGAGGTTCGTTCCGACCCCTGGACCGTAGAAGATGTTGTCGCCCAAGACCAATGCCACCGAGTCGTCGCCGACATGGTCGGCACCGATGATGAAGGCCTGGGCGAGTCCCTCGGGTCGCGGCTGCACGGCATGGGTGATGGTGATGCCGAACTGCGAACCGTCACCGAGCAGGCGGCGGAAGGCCGGGCTGTCTTCGGGTGTGGCGATCACCAGCACGTCGCGGATGCCCGCCATGATCAGCGTCGAGAGCGGGTAGTAGATCATCGGCTTGTCGTAGACCGGTAGCAACTGCTTGCTGACACCCATCGTGATCGGGTACAGCCGGGTGCCCGAGCCGCCGGCCAGGATGATCCCCCGCATGACTCAGGCCTGAAGGTCTTCGTCGAGCAGTTCGGTGGCGGCCAATGCCGACGCCAGGTCGTCATGCCGAAATGCTGAGGTGACGTGGTCGTGCACCACCCGGAAGGCCGAAGCGGCGATGGTGACGTCGTCCGGATCGGTCTTGGAGGTGATCCGTTCCTCCACGACGACGACACCGTCGCGGTAGTAGATGTCGCCGACTTCGACGTTCGCGTCGGAACGCTCCGCCCAGTCACGCAGCGCTGAGTGTCCCTGCGCCGCTCCGTGGGCGTCACCAAGTTCGATGTCACCGCTGGACAGCGACACCAGGGTGTCGATGTCCGAGGTGCTCAGCGCGTCATGCCACGCGAGGACGGTGGCGATCTCGGATGTGCTCATGATCGCTCAAAGTACCGGTTCAGAACGGTGTGCGGGCCAACCAGGTGTCCCAGACCGCCTCATCGCCGAACATCTCCAGGCCGAGGTCCGCCGCGCTGCCGCGCCGAACCACCGCCAGAAGCAGGTCCCGGGCCGGCCCGCGCAATGCCGTCGTGGCCTTTCCATGCTCGTGGTCGAGGGCGATGCCGTCAGGCCGGCCCAGGATGGTCCACTCGCCACCTCCGCCGAGACCACTGTCGGTCGCGTGCAGATGCAGCGACTGCCCATCGCCGAGCGGCCGATCACCGGCGCCCGGCCCCTCGTCGTTGGCACGGATCACGACTCGCTCCAGGTACTCCGTGATGCCGTCCGCGGCGATCGCCGGTGCGAGGTCGAATGCCGCGCCGAGTGCCAGAGCCGCGTCCGCCCGGTGGACGGCGGTCTCGTGCAGTCGTCGGCGGATCCACCACTGTGCCGGGCGCGGGCCGAGGAAGGTCCACACCGGGGTCTGAGGGCCGGTCGCCCCGACGGCGGCCAGCAGCGTCCGCACGCCCTCGTGTAACCAGGCGATCTCGTTGGTCCGGCGGGCGGGCGGCTTGGCGCCCGGCACCGTCCGCGGATCGATGAACTCACCGGACTGCTGCGCCACGATCTCGGCGCACCACCGGTCGCCGCCCCCGACGTGGAACATCAGTTGCGCCACCGTCCAGTCCGGGCAGGTCGGCAC
>CAIOYU010000527.1 GCA_903862565.1 uncultured Actinomycetes bacterium
CCTCGGGCGTGATGGTGGTGGCGCTGTCCGAACGTGCGTACACGGTGCTCAAGCGCGCGTTCAAGGAGCGCACCGTCGACAAGCGGTATCACGCGGTAGTACAGGGACATCCAGATCCATCCAGTGGAACGATCGATGCCCCGATCGGCCGGCACCGGGGCGGCGACTGGAAATTTGCCGTCGTCGAAGGTGGCCGACACAGCATCACCCACTACGACACCTGCGAGATGTTCCGGGCGGCAAGTCTGCTCGACATTCATTTGGAAACCGGCCGCACCCATCAGATTCGAGTGCACTTCGCGGCGCTGCATCACCCCTGCGTCGGTGACCCCACCTACGGGGCCGACCCGGTCCTGGCCAAGCGACTGGGCCTGCAAAGGCAATGGCTGCACGCGCGCTCCCTGGCGTTCGCCCATCCGACTGACGGACGGCGTATCGAGATCACCAGTCCGTATCCGGCCGATCTGCAGCATGCACTTGAAGTGTTGCGGTCGGAGTATTGAGCGTCGCCAATGGCGACCGGTTGCTATGTTCGCGGGGATGCCGTCCCGGGCGGCACGGTGGCTACGCAGTCTCTGCGATCGGAGGTCGGATGGTCAGCCAGGTAGTAGGCCAGCGTCGCAAACGTCTTTACACTGTCGTCGCGGTGCTTTTAGCGATGTGGGCTGCGGCACTGTTGGCCTTGAACCTGACGCTGATCCCCGACACGTACTGGTACTCCTACTACGCTGTTGACTACACAGTGGGTTTCCTGCGGCGCGGGCTTGCGGGCGAACTCGTGGGTCTGCTGCCCGGCGAGGACCAGTTTTTCGAGCATCGGGTGGGTCGCTGGGTCTCGAGTGGGGCATTCTTCGTTGCGCTCGCCATCCTGGCTTGGTGGATAGCTGTGAGATCTGGGCGATCGGAGCGTCGACTGCAGTTGGCTTTGCTACTTGTGGTTCTGCCCTTCGGGTTCGCGTTCGGGCTGTTGCAGGCAGGGTCCACTCTCTTCGGCGGCACCGCACTCATCTTATTTGGCGTCTCCGTTGCGAGAGCTAAGTCGGATCGCTCGGTGCTCGTCACCAGCGCGATCTTCGGAGCTGTGTCCATCGTTCTCGTCCTGATTCATGAGGCGATTCCGTTGCTCTTCGGTCTAGGTGTCATCGCGGTTTTGGCGGTGTTGGCGAATCAGCTTGAACAGAAGGCTTTTTGGGCCAGCTGTGCCCTGGCGCTCGGACCAGGTCTGGTGACCGTTGTGGTGGTGGCGGTCTTTGGCAGGCATGGGGTAGCCGACGAGCTGTGCGCTCTGATTCCTCATGCTCAGGTGAGCAATCCACTGGCCGGAAAGCCGACCCTCGGTCAGCTGCTCAGCGGCTTCCGATACTACGACGACTACCACGACTGGGCGTGCCGGAATATCACTCCGTTCTACAACCGGGACCTTGTCGACGGTATCCGTTATGTCGGCAGACTCGGGGTGGCGGGGATGATCGTCAACACCGTCTTCGGCGTAGGCGTTGTCGCCATCGCGATTCTGGTAATCGGTTTGGTATCGGGCGTATCCCCGCGTCGTCTGCTGCCGATGTTGCGGCAGCGGTGGCTCGCCGTAGCTCTTGGGTTCTGCATGACGGTTCCGGTGTTTATGACCGGTGTCGACTGGGTTCGATGGTGGGTGTCGATCTCCCTCGACATCGGGCTCGTCTACTTGCTCTATGTCAGTCGGCAACCCGAAGTCGACAGCCCTCCCACCCGCCGATCGACGCGGGCCTTCATCGTGGCCGTCATTGCCCTGGCCCTGGTGCCGGTGGGCATCGTCCCGGCCTTCCTCGCCCCGTTGCCTATATGACGCTTCCGGTGGCATTCGCATATCCGGACGATCTGCAGCATGCACTCGACGTGCTTCGCGCCGAGGCGTGACGGCGGCCCCGTTGCGATTGGCTTTCACTGGGGAGTCCGGCCTTAATAGCCGGCGGGGCGGCCTGTTCTACGGCCTCATCGCCTACGGTTCCTGGGGGCTGTATCCGGCGTACTTTCCGCTGCTTAAGCCGGCGGGTGCGCTGGAGGTACTGGCACACCGCATCGTCTGGACCATGCTGCTGATGGCCGTCGTGTTGGTCGTGCTGCGGCGATTGCCGGATCTACGGTCGATCACCCGGCGCACCTGGCTACTGCTGGTGGCGGCGTCGGCGCTGATTTGTGTGAACTGGGGCGTCTACGTCTATGCCGTCAGCAATAGCCACGTCGTTGATGCCGCCCTCGGCTACTTCATCAATCCACTGGTCAGCGTGCTGTTCGGGGTCGTCATCTTCGGTGAGCGGCTCAGTAG
>CAIOYU010000528.1 GCA_903862565.1 uncultured Actinomycetes bacterium
ACTGAAATCGGTCTGCGGAGAGCTGTACTTCAACTCTCGGGCAACCTTGGTCTGCTTTGCCTTAGCCCGGCCGCGGCCCATGGGGGAACCCCCTCGCGCAATAACGGAGCGGTCCGAAATCGGACGGCTCCGGATCAGTGTGGTATTTGTCCTGTCGATCAGCTTACCGTGCCGGGCTGCGATATGCGGGGAGGCCCGTTCACCCCACTGTGAACGTTTGCCCCGGGGTCAGTTCCCGCCACTGCGTAGCCGCTCTACGGCTTGACGGCCTGCGCCGATGGCGTCGGTGGCGGGCATTGAGTCGGCGTCGATCCTGGCGGCGACCGTGTGCTCCCCCCCGGTGGTCAACGGGGTGTCGGCCGGGATGCTCCGCTTGAGCAGTGCCAACGCGATCGGACCCAGGTCGACGTGGTCGACGACGGTACCCACCCGTCCAACCGGCCGGCCGTCGGCCAGCAGGGGGTCGCCGCTCTGCGGCCGCTCGCTGGACCCGTCGAGGTGAACGAGGACCAGCATCCGCGGCGGCCGGCCCAGGTTGTGTACCCGCGCGACGGTCTCCTGGCCGCGGTAGCAGCCTTTGTCGAGGTGGACGGCCGGTCCGATCCAGTTGACCTCTTGGGGGATGGTCCGATCGTCGGTGTCCACCCCAAGGCGGGGCCGCCGCGCCTCGACCCGGTTTGCCTCGTATGCCCAGATGCCGGCGCGGCGCACGCCGGCAGTGGAAAGCTTGGCGATCCAGTCCGCCGACTCGGCGCGGGGTACCAGCAGGTCGAGTTCGATCCGGCCGTCGGCGCCCGGCGACCGGCGAATGAACCCGATACCGCCAGCTAGAGCGACTGCCGTCGCGGCCTGCGGTAATTCCGGAATCCCCAGCGCCGCCAACACCGCGGGGTCAGCCAGTCGGGGCCCTATCAGCGACAGCACCGCCAGGTCGGACGCGGCAGGCTGCACGTCGGACCAGAACACCATCTTCTTCAGGTATGCCAGCAGAGGCTCACCCCGCCACGGCTCGGTGTCCAGGTAGGTCACCCCGCCCAGCTCGGTCTGCTGCCAGTGGTCCTCCACCCGACCCTGGCCGTCGAGACTCAAGTTCTCGGTGCAGGCGCCCTCGGTCATGTCGGCGACGTGTTGGGTGCTGATCGAGTGGAGCCAGGTGCGCCGGTCGGCGCCGCTCAGGGTGATCACCGCCCGGTGGGACCGATCCACCACGACGGCCTCATGCTCTGCGGAGCGTTGCTCCCCCAGCGGATCGCCGTAGTGCCACACTGCTCCGGCATCGGGGGAGCCTTCGGGAACCGGCACGGCGGACATGTCTCAACTCTACGAGCCGCCTCGGTAGGCTCATCGCGTGTCCGCCCACCCGTCCGTGCTCGTCACTCTGGATGGCGAGGTTCGCGACCCCAATCAGCCGCTGTTGTGCGCCGACGATCTTGCGGCAGTGCGCGGCGACGGAGTCTTCGAGACGCTGCTTGTGCGCGACGGGCGCACCTGCAAGGTGGAGGCCCACCTGCAGCGACTGGCGCATTCGGCGTCGATGCTTGATCTGCCCGAGCCCGATCTTGAGCAGTGGCGCCGGGCTATCGGGATCGCAGCAGGGCAATGGGGGTCTCAGACTCCTGGCGAGGGCGCCTTGCGGCTGGTGTACAGCCGGGGACGGGAATCCGGCGGCCCGCCTACGGCGTATCTGATGATCAGCCCGGTGGCCGACCGCGTGGCGACGGTGCGCCGTGACGGCGTTTCCGCGGTGCTGCTCGATCGTGGATTGCCGACCACGGGCGTGGAGTCCATGCCGTGGCTGCTGGCCGGCGCAAAGACCCTGTCCTACGCGGTGAACATGGCCGCCTTGCGCTACGCCGCTGACCAGGGCGCCGACGACGTCATCTTCGTCAGTTCGGACGGTTACATCCTTGAGGGTCCTCGTTCCACGGTGGTGATCGCGACCGAGGGCGGGTTGCTGACTCCGCCCCTGGAGTATCCGATCTTGCGTGGTACCACCCAGCAGGCCCTGTTCGAGGTCGCGCGGGCTAAGGGCTTCACATGCGCGTACAAGCCATTACGTCATGCGGATCTCATTGAAGCCCAAGGACTTTGGCTGATATCGAGCATTACGCTCGCAGCCCGGGTGCACACCCTCGACGGCCGACCGTTGCCACCGTCGCTACTAGTGGCCGAGATGAGAGATTTGGTTGACGCGGCGGTTTCGCGCGAACGCTAGCCGCCTGCCGGCCCCGGACCCGGACCCAAGGTCGAACACGCAGCCATCGCCTTGTCCCAGATCGCTTCGTCCACCCCGTCGGGGCGCCCCAGAACTACGGCGGGCCCGGCTGATTTGGGTACGCCGTTGGCGTGAAGACACTCAGCGAGTGAGCCGTGAACGGTGGTCGCCGGACTCTCCGGTTCCGAGGGCTTGGACTTCGAGGAACAGCCCGCGATCAACAGTGCGCAGGCGATCAAGGCGAAAGTGACACGGGTCATCCCACATACCTCGACAGTCGTGCGGACAGATGGGGGACCAGGCCGCCGTCGGCGTCGACGCGCTCCTCGACGTAAGCAAGATCGCCGTCTTCGACGATGCCGTAGAGGCGCTTTGCGCCGCCGACCAGCATGCCCGACTTGCTGCGCGCCAGCGCGTCCGTCACCAATTCCCATGACGACTGGGTGTGGGGATGGCCGTAGAACAGCTCGACGTATCCGGCCGAATGAGCCAGCAGCAGTTCGATCGCCTGTGCCTCAGCGGGGTCCGCGGGATCGTGGACGAACCGCCAAAAACCGGTCTCACGCAGGCCGGGGCTGTGATAGCTGCCGGCCTCGTCCAGTCGCCAGGAACGGGCCTCCCAGTTCAGGTAATCACCGCCGTCGTGCGAGACGACGATCTGCTGTCCGAACCGGTAGTCGCCGTGTGGTCCCCGGCCCTCGCCTTCCCCTCGCCACACGCCGACGAGGGGCAGGAGCGCCAGCAGTGCGTCGTGGAAGTCGGCGCCGTGGCGCAGGTTCGCGGTGTCGACGACCGGCAGATCGTCGAATACCGGGAGGTTGCGGGCGGCCGTCTGTTTGGCACGTTCAGCGGCCGCCGCAAGGGCACGGTCGCCGCTGCCGGCGATGTCCTCGGTGGTGACCGGATCCGGTGTGTTCACCGGGTCCGGTTCGCCCACAGTGTCGCCTGTGCTCACCGTGCGGTCACGACTCGTCGACGATCAAGCGGTAAACCGCATACAGCGCGAACCACGTGATCACCACGGTCGAGATGACGAGGAGGATCTCAAAGAAGAGCACCACGAGCGGAAGTGTATCGCCCGTTCGGACCGCGGCGGGCCTAAGCGACCTTGACGTCCACCTCGTGCAGGCCGAAGCCGCCCGGGGCGAGGGTCACGTCACCGCTGCCCGCCGTCGATACCGCCCAGATCGTCCAGGTTCCCGGCACGGCGAAGAAGCGGAAATCGCCGTTCTCCGACGCGAAGAGTTCAGCGGTGAACTCCTCCGAGCCGTCCAGCAGGCGCACCGATGCGCCGCTGACGGCCTGTCCGGCCCCGTCGACGACGCGTCCGGTGATCACCGTCTCTTTCTCCACGTCGATGCTGTGTCCGAGAGCGAATTCGTGAGTGGATGTTTCGTAGGTAGAGGTAAAGCTCATGTCAGGCAATCCTTTTCGGGGTCAGGCGTGGCGTATCCGGGCGATGAGCGGGTAGACCTGACAGCCCAGACAGATCCCGAACGCCGCGTTGAGGAACGCGGCGCTGAGGGCGAACGCGGTCGCGATGACCCCGATCAGTGGAATTCCGAAGATGAAGCCGGCGGTCCCGACAAGCGCGAACAGCAGACCGACGAGTTGGGCGAACCGCAGTGGCTGAACCGGCTCGCGCTCGGTGGCCGGTGCTAACCGGGGCGCGACGAGCCTTGCGAAGATGCGGCCGTACGGATGCCGGCGGGGTCCGAGCAGGGCGCCGATGGCGAAGACCACCGCCTGAGCGGCCAGCACGCCCGCGGCAGCGGCGGCGCTGACGGCGGACAACAACAGCACGGTGAGCAGGACTGCCGTGGTGACCCACGCTGCGAACCGGGGGCCACGCACGTCCACCTGATCGGAACCGAGCGAAGTGTAGCCGGGCGCGGGATTGATGGTGTTGATCGACATGGAGGAAACTCCTGTTGCTGGGCAGGGCTGGACAAGTCAAGCCGCACTACTGCTTCTGCAGCGGCGGCTTGGGGAGAATTACGAAACGAGACGCCGGCTACTCAGCAGCAACAGCAACAACAGCAACAACCCGCGGTCCGGCACAGATCAACTGCGCGGCGCTTGGTGAGCATGAGCTCAAGGCGGGCTGGCACGCTGCCCATGTTACCCAATAACCCCGGGCTTACGTCAACAACGGTTCTAGGGCTGCCCGCAGGTCTGCTGCCTTGGGCACACCCGACGAACGATAACGCTGACGGCCGTCGGCGGCGAAGATGAACGTCATGGGCAATGACAGGACCGAAAGTTAGCGGGCTGCAGCCGGATTGGCGTCCATGTCGATCTCGACGTGGGCCACCTGCGGCAGGTCGGCACGGACCTGGTTGATCACCCTGCGCACCGCGGCGCACGGTCCACACCACACCGCGGTGAAGTGCACGATGGTCGGCCCGGTCGCTGACAGCCCCAGATCGGCGGTGTCCAAGTCCTCGGGGTGGTCGGTATCGCGCAGTACCCCGTGGCGGCGGTTGTGCATCACCCCGATGACGGCGGCGAGGCCCAGTGCAGCGGCGACGGCCGCTCCGGCGGTGGCCAGCGCGGCGCTCACCGCGCCCGGAACCCGTCGAGTCGGATGGTGGCGTCTTCGGTGATGCCTTCGATAATGATGTCCGACCCGCGGGCCCCCTCGGCGGTGGGCTTCAGCCCGAACGGCAGCTTCTGGCCGGTCATGGTGGCTCCGAAGGCGCCCAGCACAGCCGCCCGCTGATCGTCGGGGACCACCTGGTCGGCGGTATTCGGGCCGGTCACCACCCCTGTCGGGGTGAATATCAGGGTGCTCTGGTCCGGCCCCGAGATCGACAAATCCACGGTCACACTCACCAGCTTGTCAAACCCGGCTTTCTTGGGCGTACCGGTGAACACCAAGCCCGTGTTGCCCGAGATTCCCGATTCGGTGGTGCCACCGGTGGCGTCGTTGCTTTCCACCTGCGGCGCCTCGATGGCGAGGTCCTTGATCCCGATGAAGTCCCCGACGCGACGGGAATCGATGATGAGCCTGCTCTCCATCTTGCCCACCGTCAGGTCGGCGTCGGGGCGCATCAGCCAGGAGGCCTGCGTGAGCCCGATGTTGTGCATGGTCGACTCCAGCGTGACCTTGCCCACCACCGGCTGATCGACACCGTTGGCCTTGATTTCCAGTTCGTGATACCGGTGCCGCGCCGCCTGAGGAATGAAGGGGAAGCCCAGGATCGCCACCCACGGATCGAACGACAGGCCCGCAGCGGCGCGAACGTGCCGGGACAGGTGGTACTCCGCGTAGATGGCCGCGCCGGTATCGACGCAGACCGCCGCCAGGGCGACGGCCAGTACTGAGGCCCCGGCAACGGCAGTCTGCTTGCGCATGCGGTCATTGTCGCCTACACCGTGGCGATCCGCCCGGATCGTCGAAAAAGCAGGTCGCCGGTTACAGTTACCCCAACCCTGGAGAAATCGTTGGACCTGCTGCTACTGACCGTCGACCCGAATCCGGAGTCGGTGCTGCCCGCGTTGGCGCTGCTTGCGCACAACGTTCGCGCGGTGCCGACCGAGGTGTCGTCGTTGTTGGAGGCCGGATCGGCCGACGTGGCCATCGTGGACGCGCGGACCGACCTGGCTGCCGCGCGTGGACTGTGTCGGCTGCTGGGCACGACCGGCGCGCCGGCGCCCGTCGTCGCGGTGGTCAACGAAGGCGGCCTGGTGGCGGTGAACGTGGATTGGGGTATCGACGAGATCCTGCTGCCGGGTACCGGGCCGGCCGAGATCGACGCCCGCCTGCGACTGCTGATCGGCCGCCGAGGTGGACTGGTCAGCCAGGAGAGCGTCGGCAAAGTCAGCCTTGGCGAGTTGGTCATCGACGAGGGCACCTATACCGCGCGGCTGCGGGGCCGCCCACTTGACCTGACCTACAAGGAATTTGAGCTTCTGAAGTACCTCGCACAGCACGCCGGGCGGGTTTTCACCCGGGCTCAGCTGCTACAGGAGGTGTGGGGTTACGACTTCTTCGGCGGCACCCGCACCGTCGATGTCCACGTCCGCCGGCTGCGCGCCAAACTCGGCCCGGAGTACGAGGCGCTGATCGGCACCGTGCGCAACGTCGGCTACAAAGCCGTGCGCCCTGCTCGTGGCCGGTCAACTCCGGCGGATGCCGACGGGGTGGATTTCGGCGACGACGAGGTGGAATCCGCCGAGGGTGTCGGTGCGATGTCCTCACCCGGTCAGTGACCTCTTTCCTCTGGCGAACCGTCCTGTCGGCGGTTGAGCAGGACACGGTTCGCAACCTTGTGGCAGGCGCGGAGCATGCGGACGGCGTCGCTCCGGTCGGCGAGCAGGTTCTGCGGGAACTCGACCAGCAGCGCACCCAACACCTTCTTGTCACCGACGACGGAGGCGGGTTGGTCGGATACCTCAACCTCGCGCCTCGAGGCGACGGCGCCGACGCGATAGCGGAGTTGGTGGTGCATCCGGATGCCCGTCGCGGGGGTATCGGCTCTGCGTTGGTGAGTGCCGCTCTCGAACGTTCCGGCGGCAGGGTCCGGATCTGGGCGCACGGCACGCTGCCCGCCGCTCGTGCGCTGGCCGGCAAGCTCGGTCTCAATCCCGTACGCGAACTCGTCCAGATGAGCCGATCGTTACGCGAGGTCCCCGAAAGTGCTATGCAGGAAGGGATTTCGATAAGGACATACGCAGGATTCGGTGATCATCCGGAACTGCTCCGGGTCAACAACGCCGCCTTCTCGTGGCACCCCGAACAGGGCGGCTGGACCGAAGCTGACCTCGCCGCGCGGATCGGCGAGCCGTGGTTCGACCCCGCGGGGCTATTCCTCGCCATCGACGATGCCTCCGGTGACCTCCTCGGTTTCCACTGGACCAAGGTGCACGGTGACGACCTCGGTGAGGTGTACGTGATCGGCGTTGACCCCGCCGCCCAGGGCCGCGGGCTTGGGCGCGGGCTCACCGGCGTCGGTCTCGCTCATCTGGCGACGTCCTTGAGCCAACTGGTTGAGCCGGCCGTGATGCTCTACGTCGAGTCCGACAATGCCGCGGCGCTCGCGACATACAAGTCGCTCGGATTCAGCGTGGCGAGCGTCGATACCGCCTACGCGCCCTGATGGCCGCGGCTACCTCGGGTAGCATTCCGTTGACTGTCGTAGGGAGACTTCTGCTTTGTTCCTAAGCATGGCTGGGTGATTCGATGTGCGGAATAGCCGGACTTCGCCGGTTTGATGGTAAGTCGGTCGATCCGGCCTCGGTCGAGCAAATGGCGGCCGCTCTACACCATCGTGGCCCGGATGAGATGGGCGTCTGGGCCGAAGGGTCTGTTGCGTTGGGTCATTCCAGGCTCTCGATCATTGACGTCGCGGGTTCGCATCAACCGATGGCGACGCCCGACGGCCGTTTCGAAATCGTTTTCAACGGGGAGATACTCAACTATCGCGAGTTGCGAAGCCAACTCTCGTATCCGTTCAGCACGAATGGCGACACTGAGGTACTTCTTGCTCTATTCGAGAAGTTCGGCCCGGCCGCGGTGCCGAGACTCAGAGGCCAGTTCGCGTTCGCGGTCCATGACGTTAAGACAGGCGAAACGCACCTCTTCCGGGATCGTGTCGGCATTCTGCCCCTTTACTACTACTCTGACAGCACTCTGTTCGCGTTCGCGTCGGAGATCAAAGCGCTTCTGCCGCAGCTACCTTCGTGCCGCGTTGACGAAGACAGTCTGCATGACTACCTGAGTCACCGTGTCGTGCCCGCTCCGTACACATTGATCACTGGGGTGCGGAAGGTGAAGGCTGGGCATCACCTACTGATCAAGCCTGACGGAACGGTCATATCTGAGCCGTACTGGCAGGTGCCCAATGAACCTGCAGTTCTTGATGTCACGGAGGCCGAGGCTGTCGACCTTGTTGATCAAGCGCTGACGGAATCGGTTCGGGAAGCGTTGATTGCCGACGTGCCAGTGGGTCTTTACCTGTCTGGCGGCGTCGACAGCAGCCTGCTGACCGCGTTGGCGCGGCGTGAGCACGGGAATCAGCCCCTGCACACGTTCAGTGCGACTTTCGGTGATCATCCCCTTGATGAGAGTTCCTGGGCGCGAAAGGTATCCGGGATCTTCGGGACCACGCATCATGAGGTTTCCGTCACCGCGGAGGACTTTCAAAACAACTGGGGAAAGCTGAGTTGGCACCGTGACGGGCCGCTCTCCGAGCCAGCCGACGTTGCGATCAACAGCCTGGCGCGCCTTGCCAGGGAGCGCGTCAAAGTTGTCTTGAGTGGCGAGGGAAGCGACGAGTTATTCGGGGGGTATCCGAAGTACCGCTTCGCCGTCGCAACTCGGTGGTTGGGTGGACGGGCGTCTGCCGGTGCGCTCTCCAGGCTCGAGAACTCCTTGCCCGCAGGTAGATCGAAACTGCGCATCGCGGTCCGGGCGCTTTCGGAACCCACCCATGCTGAGCGGATGCGCGCGTGGTTCGCACCGTTCACCAGCCGTGAGCGTGAGAGGTTGCTCGGTGGCCCAGCGCAGCGCAGTGTGATTGCCCCATACACGGACGGGCTTGGTGACGCCCTGAACAGAATGCTGTATGCGGACATGTTCACGTGGTTGTCCGACAACCTGCTCGAACGCGGTGACCGCATGTCCATGGCTGCTTCCCTTGAGACCCGTCCACCCTTTCTGGATCCTCGACTGGTCGAGTTGGCGTTCTCGCTACCTAGCCGGTACAAGGTCCAGCGCGGCACCACGAAGTGGATCGTCAAGCAGGTCGCACTGGCACACCTACCCGCTGATGTGGTGAACCGGCCCAAGATCGGATTCAAAGTCCCACTGGATGATTGGTTCAAGGGTGGTCTGCGCGACTTCGCCTACGACGCGTTGACGGGGCCGTCGTCTTACATCGCCAGTCGGTTCGATAAAGCCGAGATAGCGAGCCTTCTTGCAGACCACTTGAGTGGCCGGCGCAAGGAGGAGGTCCGTCTCTGGACTTTGCTCTCCCTTGAGGTATGGCATCGAGAGATGGTCGCGCGCGGCTGGTTTTGATCCCCTCGGAGGGCATCACCGCTGCTAGTTGGATAGGTCTTCTTCGGCCGGTAAATGACCCGTCACCTGGAAGATCACCCGACGTGAGATCTCGACGGCGTGGTCGGCGAAACGTTCGTAGAAACGGCCCAGCAAGGTCACGTCGACGGCCGCGGCAACGCCGTGTCTCCACTCCCGGTCCATCAGCACGCTGAAAAGATGGCGATGCAAGTCGTCCATCGCGTCGTCTTCCTCGCGAATCCGGCGAGCCTTCTCGGGATCGTGCGAGAGAATCACCTCGCGGGCGCTATCGCCCAATTCGACTGCAACCCGGCCCATTTCGGCGAAATAGCCGTTGACTTCCTCGGGCAGCGTGTGCTGGGGATGGCGCCGTCGGGCGATCTTGGCGACATGCAGAGCAAGGGCGCCCATCCGCTCCACGTCGGCCACGATCTGGATGGAGCTGACGATGGCCCGCAGATCGCCGGCCACAGGGGCCTGCAAAGCGAGCAACACGAACGCCGCCTCCTCGGCGCGAGCGCTGGCGCTGACCAACTTCTCGTGGTCGCCGATCACCTGCTCCGCCAGCACCAAGTCGGCCTGCAGCAACGCCTGGGTGGCGCGCTCCATCGCGACTCCCGCCATCCGGCACATCTCGGCCAGTTGGTGGGTCAGCGCGTCAAGCTGCTCGTGGTAGGCGGTGCGCATCGGCTAAGCCTACGTGCCCATGCCACCGAAGGCGGGGCGGCATAAAACGAATTGACGGTGAATGGCAGCTACTCGCACGTCACGTCGGCGCCGTTGGTCACCGTGAGGTCCGAGGGCAGCTTGGTCGGGGTGCTCGTTCCGGCGTGAGTCACCGAGACGGTCAGCGGCGTGCCACTGGCCTGCGGGTACTTCACCGACTTGAAGTCGGACCCCAGCACCACCTGAATGGTCTCATCGAGGCCGGTGATCCTCTTGATGCTCGCACCAGGCAGTGTCGCGGCAATGGTCGCGGCAGCCTGTTCGTTACCGAGGGAGTAGTAGATGGTGGTCGACGATCTGGTGCCCCAGTCGGTGTAATCGGGATCCAGCACGTCGAACCCGAACGACTCGAATTCGTGGGTCGCGGCGGTGGCCAGGCCTTTGGTTTCGGTGGCGTTGCCGACCTGAACGGTGATATCGCGGGGGTCAGCGGCGACCACTTTGATTTCCTCCGTCGTGGTCATTGAGGATGACTCGTCGGACTCGACGGATGCTGTGGAGGACGTTTCAGTTGTCGAGGTGGGCGTTCCGGACTCGCTACTCGATGCGCGTGAGGACTTCGTCGTCGTGACCGGAGCCAGGGTCTCGTTGTTGTCGTTCTCCCCGGGCAGAGGCTTGTCGTCGATGATGGCGTCGAAGAGGGCCTGGATGTCCTGGGTGCGGGGAACCTCGTTGCCCTCGTCGTCTGCCTCACCGGTCGTGGGCAGCGTGACGAAGGTGATGCGTCCGGCGTTGATGCCCTGCATCGACTGCCCGAGTTGGACGAGGTCGCGGGTCTTGACGTTGTCGACGTAGGTGTCGTCGATGAAGGTGTTGACGACCTCGTCGAGTCGGTCGATGTCGAAGAGGGTTTCGGTGGAGATCATGGACCGCATCAGTGACGACAGGAACAGTTGCTGGCGTTTGATCCGGCCGTAGTCACCGTTGCCCTCCGAGGCGATGGAACGCGCGCGCACATAATTCAGAGCTGTTGTGCCGTCAATGGTTTGGCGGCCGGCGGTCGACAGGACCGTACCCAGTTCGGCGTCCTCCAGTGGGGTCGTGCTGCATACCTCCACGCCCCCAAGCGCGTCAACCATGGTGGAGAAGCCGGCGAAATCGACCGCCATGAACCGGTTGATGGCCAGGCCGGAGATTTTCTGGACCACCTTCACCAGGCACTTGGGGCCGCCGAGGGCGTACGCGGAGTTCAACTTAGTGCCGGTGAGGCGTTCGTTGTCGCTCCACTCGTCGTTGGTCTTGTCATACACCGGGCCGTACTTGCCGGTTTCGGCGTTCCAGGCTTGGCACTTCATCGGAGTGATCGCCAGGTCGCGCGGGAAGGACACCGCGACGACACGCTTGCGGCTGGCCGGGATGTTCACCAGCATGATGGTGTCCGAACGGGCGCCCTCAGCGACTGCGGTATCGCCGGCTCCCATTTCGCCGTTGGCTCCGATTCGGCTGTCAACTCCGATGATCAGGAAGTTCTCATCGCCGCTCTGAGCATTGGGGTCGCGGATGTCGCTGGAGTTTGGGTCCAGCGCGGCAATGGTGTTCATCAGTTTGTTCTTGGCGGACTGCCACTGCCAGGCGGCGCCGGTGACGGTCAGCGCGGAGACAGCGACCAATACGGCGGCGGCACGGGCAGCCAGGCGTCCGGTGTGCAACTTCCGTCGCGCCTTTTCGGGAGGCGCCTTGACGGCAGGTTGGGCGGGGTTCGCACGGGAGGCCGTCGGGGGAGGTTTAACGACGGGGATCGGTGTGGTGATTTCCGATTCATCGAAGCCATGCTGCCGGTGCGGGGTGGGATTGACCGGGGCCGGACTACCCGGCGGGGTGCCGTTGACCTTTGCGATCAAGTCGGCGACGGTAACTCCGTGACTGTGATTCCCGGTCGGCTTCTGGCGGGCCTGGCCGCGCTCCCACGGCGCGCGGCCCGAGGCCGGGCGCTGAGGGACGTTATCGCCGCCACCCATCTTTCAGCCAGCCTCCGACGTCGGTGGGGGATAGCTAACGCTGTCAGTGCGCCGCTCATCCAGGGGTGTCGGTACTAAAGACACCCGATCAGGACCATGAGATCCGAAGACACCGATGTTACTGACCCAACCTAAGAACACGCCAACCGTCATCCGCCTGAGCTCATGACGTCGGCTCCCGTCGGCACCCTGCAGTCGTCCGGGTCGTTCAGCCAGCCCTCGGGCAGGCTCACCGATGCCGCCGAGCCCTGGCGGCCGCGGGGGCCGTTGGCGGCGGTCGGGAAGGGGACGTCACGGTCGAGCTGATCCAACAGTCGGTCGAGTTCGGCCAGTGTTGTCACCAATGCCATCGCACGGCGAAGGTCGGCGCCCGCCGGGAGTCCGTGTAAATACCAGGCGACGTGCTTGCGGATGTCCCGCATGCCCTTGTCCTCGCCGAAGTGGGCGGACAGCAGGGCGCCGTGGCGGCGGATGATGTCGGCCACCTCGCCCAGGTTCGGCGGTTCGGGAAGCGGGGCTCCGGTGAACGCGGCGGACAGTTCGGCGAACAGCCACGGTCGGCCGAGGCAGCCACGCCCGATGACGACGCCGTCGCAACCGGTGGCGGCCATCATCGCCAGCGCGTCGCCCGCTTCGAAGATGTCGCCGTTGCCCAGTACTGGAATGGTGGTCACAGCTTCCTTGAGCCGGGCGATCTGCTGCCAGTCGGCGCTTCCCGAATAGCGTTGGGCGGCGGTACGGGCGTGTAACGCGACCGCGGCGGCCCCCTCCTGCTCGGCGATGCGGCCGGCGTCGAGGTGGGTTTGATGGGCGTCGTCGATGCCGACCCGGAACTTCACCGTCACCGGGATCGCGGAGCCCCGTGTGGCGCGCACGGCTGCGGCTACGATCTGGCCGAACAAGCGCCGCTTGTACGGCAGGGCCGCGCCGCCACCGCGGCGGGTGACCTTCGGGACGGGGCAGCCGAAGTTCATGTCGATGTGGTCGGCGAGGTTCTCCTCGACGATCATCTTCGCGGCATCGTGGGTGGTTGCCGGGTCGACGGTGTAGAGCTGCAGCGAGCGCGGTGACTCGTCGGCCCCGAATGTCGTCATGTGCATGGTGACCGGGTGGCGCTCGACGAGAGCTCGCGCGGTGACCATCTCGCAGACGTACAGACCGCTGACGGTTCCGGCGCGGGCCAGTTCGAGTTCCCTGCACAGCGTGCGGAACGCGACGTTGGTCACCCCGGCCATGGGTGCCAAAACCACCGGGCTGCGGAGGGTCAGTGACCCGATCCGCAGCCCGGTGATTGGCGTCTGTTCAGGGGCAGTTATGCGGATGCTCCGGCCAACTGTGCCTTGGCGGCACGCTTCTCGGCGAGCTTCGCGTCACGCTCTAGTTTGCGTGCCTTGACCTCGTCGAACCTATCGCAGGTCTCTTCCATCTCGGTGATGAGTTTTGCCAGTTCGTCGCGCAGGTGAGCGCCCTCGCCGGTGAAGTCCTCGCGTTCGAAGATCCGCCACTTCTTGAGGACCGGCATCACCACGTCTTCGAGGTGGATGCGGGGGTCATACACGCCGCCCATCGCGATGATGACGGCCTTGCGGCGGAACTCCGGAACGGTGAAGCCTGGCATCTTGAAGTTTTTCAGAATCCGGTAGACGGACTTGATCGCCATGTCGGGGGCGATGTCCAGGCCGGCCGCGCTGACGTCGCGGTAGAAGATCATGTGCAGGTTCTCGTCGTTGGAGATCCGCGCGAGCAGTTGTTCGGCGACGGGGTCGTTGCACGCCTTGCCGGTGTTGCGGTGTGAAACGCGGGTTGCCAGTTCCTGGAAGCTGACGTACATCACCGAGTCGAAGAGGTTCTCGGCGAACAGGTCACCCTGCTGGTTCTGGCCCGGCGAGAAACCGCGCGTCATCTGCTCCATCCGCAGGGCCTCGAGTTCTATGGGGTCGGCGTTGCGGGTGACCACGAGGTAGTCGCGCATCGAGATGCCGTGACGGTTCTCCTCGGCGGTCCACCGGTTGACCCAGTAGCCCCACGGTCCGTCCATCGAGAAGTTCATCGCGATCTCCCGGTGATAGGCCGGCAAATTGTCCTCGGTCAGCAGGTTCTGGATCATCGCCACGCGGGCAACCTCGGACAGCTTCGCCTGGTCGGGATCCCAGTCCTGGCCGCCGAGAGCGTAGTAGTTCTTGCCCTCCTTCCACGGGATGTAGTCGTGGGGGTTCCAGTCCTTGAACATCGACATGTGCCTGTTGATCAGCTTCTCGGCGACGGGCTCAAGCTCGCGCAGCAGTTCGATATTGCTCAGGTCTTGGGACATCGGTCCTCCGGTTATCTGTACCTCGTGGTTGCATCAATATATCTGTGTCTCGCGGTGACATTCAAGTTCGATCGGGTTGTCGGCCGGTCGGCGACCGGTGCGCCGGCGGAATTGCGGCGGTATATTCGGCGTTATAGCCACCGTGAAAGTTGAGGTAAGCGTTGTGAGAAAGACCCTGGCGGTCGTCGGTGGTGCTGCAGTGCTGCTTGTCGGCTTTGGAACCGGTTCGGCGTCGGCTATCAACGAGTACAAGGGTATGACGTACGCCGACGCGGCTAACCAGATCAGTAGCTACGGCGGGACCCCGGTCATCGCGACGCGGGAAGGCAGCTTCCTGCCGACGAACCGGTGCATGGTCGTCGGTTCGCGAACCATCAATTTCTTGAATTCCAGCGGCAGCAATCCCGGCGGCAAGGTGATGCTGGATCTGAACTGCAACTATATGTTCGCCCTGCCCGGTGTGCCGGGTAACTCGCTGGCCAGCCCTGAGGGCCGGGCCGCTCGCGCGTCTGCTGAGCAGCAGGCTGCTGAGCAGCAGGCTCAGGCACAAGCGGAGCAGCAAGCTGCGGAGCAGGCTGCTGCCGAGGGCGCGGCGGGCGGCGGCTAGCCAGTGCGGAGCCCCCTGTCAGGATTGAACTGACGACCTTTCGCTTACAAGGCGAGTGCTCTACCACTGAGCTAAGGAGGCAGCGCGGTCGCTGTCTGACCGCTAGAGGAGCCTAACGGGTCACTCTTCGTCCTCACGGAACGGCCACCGCCGGCGGCCGGGCAGCGGGATCCGGTCGGCGATGTTGCTCAGCGGGTTGATGACCAAGGTCATCGTCACCACCGCTTCGCGCAGCATCTCGACGGTGGGGGTGAGTGCCTCCATGCCGGGAACAAGCCGGTTGAGCGAGTCGACGACCGTATTGAGCTGCTCGATCGGACCGTTCTTTGCGGTCAAC
>CAIOYU010000529.1 GCA_903862565.1 uncultured Actinomycetes bacterium
AGTTCTTCGGCCCATTCAAAGAGATTTAGCTTGCCGGCAGCCGCCAGTTTCAACGGCGGAATCCCACGGAGTTGCAGTCCGCTCGTGAGCCACTGCTAGCGCAACCGTTCAATCCAGTTGGCCAGCACGCCGCGTGCGTGCATCAGGTCGGCGCGACTGAACATGCCTCGTCGGTAAGCGTTCGCCAGGGCGATTCGGCCGGCTGCCGGATTGCTCGGGGATTCGAGGACTGCGGCGATGTCGGCGACCAGTTTCAGTGCTTTCGCTTTGGTCCAGGCGGATTTGTTGTAGCCGGCGGTCGCGGACTCCGACCGCAGCAGAGTGCCCCACCGGTCTCATCCGCACCATTTCGCCATGGCGCGCCGAAAGGCTGGGCAACGGTGTCGGATGACCGGCCTATCGTGCACCCTCATGAGCGGATCGACCTATCCGAGTATCGCCCTCGACAGTGTGGCCGTCCGGCTGGGCTGGGATACGTTCCATCGCGGCACCGACTACGCCCGCAAAGGCTGGGTCCTGCAGTGTCAGTGGAGTCCGGATGCCGGTGCTCTGGTCGGAACGGTTCGCGGCAATCGCGTCCGCGCCTACGCCACCAGCGCGCGCCTGGTCCGCGGACCGGCCGGCGCCTGGGTAGTCGGGGGCGGGCGGTGCAGTTGCCCGATGCGGGTCGACTGCAAACACGTAGCGGCGCTGGTAGTGGAGGCCGGCACCCGTAATCAGGGCCCGCCGCGCGTCAGCTGGCAGCAATCGCTGGAGGCGCTCATTCCCGAGGCTGTCCCCGCCAGCCGTGCAGGCGTGCCTGCGGCGGTCGCCATTCCCCTGGGTATCGAGTTGGACCTGATCGTGATTGGCAGTTCGGCGACGTTGGAGGCGCGTGTCGTTCGGCCGGGCAAGCGCAGTGGTTGGGTCGCCGGAGATGTCACCTGGTCCGGTTTGTCCCGGCTGGTGCACTCGGGCTATCGGCGTGAGCACATCGACGCGTTGCAAGTCCTCTACGCGCTGTATCAGGCGTCGACCTCGAGCGGCTACCAGCGCTATCCCTATGCCCACTACGGTGTCGAGAAGACCATCAACCTCGACGCCCTGCACACCGCCCAGCTCTGGCCGCTGTTGGCAGAAGCCCGGCGGTCGGGAGTGTCACTCATACAGGCCGGCTCCGGGCAGGAGGTTCACCTGGGCTCATCTGCCCGGGTCAGCTTGGATGTCACCGCCGACGCACCCGGCGTCCTTGCAGTACGTCCGGTGCTTGAGGTCGATGGCACGGGTGTCGCCGCGGCGGCGTTCATCGGATCGCCCGCGCACGGTGTTGCCTACTTCGACGGGGGTTTGCGGCTCTCCCCGCTCGACATCGCGGCCCCCGCTGCGCTGCAACGGCTCGTCCTGAGCAACGAGACCCTTGAGATCCCGGCCGGATCGGCGGACCAGTTCGCGTTGGAATATTATCCGCGGTTGCGTGCGGTGGCCGAGTTGACGTCATCGGATGGGTCGTTCACGCCGCCCGAAATCACCGGGCCGGAGGCGGTTTTGCGCGCTGACTTTCGTGCCGGGCACGAAGTGGCGCTCAGTTGGTTCTGGTCATATCGACTGGGCGACAGAGACTTCCGTATCTCAGCCGACAGCGGCGAGACCGGTGGTGTGCGCGACCTGGACGCCGAGCGCGACCTGGCCGCCTATATCGATGCGCCTCTGGAATGGTTCGGTCTGCGCGACGATGCGGGAGAACTGACGGCAACGATTCTCGGCGGCGCCGACACGATGCGCTTTGTCGCCGAACTGCAGCCGTTGTTGGCCGCCGCTGACGGGGTCACCGTCGACGTCATCGGTCAGCCGGCCGATTACCGCGAAGCCGGCGATTCGCTGCAGATCGGTCTGAGCACTGCGGCCATCGCGGGCGACGCCGACTGGTTCGACCTTCGCATCACCGTCAGCGTCGAGGGGGCAAAGATTCCACTGCCCCGCCTGCTCGCCGCGCTCACCGCCGGCCAGGACTATCTGCTCTTCGACGACGGCGCCTATATTTCTCTCGACAAGCCCGAATTGGTGAAGCTGCGAGCGTTGATCGAGGAGGCCCGGGCTCTCAACGACGACGACGGCCCGCCGCGGATCAGCCGATACCAGTCGGGATTGTTCGAAGACCTGGCGTCGATGGCGGCGGTCGTGCGTCAGGCCAGGGAGTGGAAGCGCCAGGTCGCGGGATTGCGGGCGCTGCAGACACTGGACCCGATCGCTGTGCCGAGCACGCTGAACGCCGAACTTCGCCCCTACCAGCAGGAAGGATTCGCCTGGCTGGCCGCGATGTATGACCACGGACTGGGCGGAATCCTCGCCGACGATATGGGCCTGGGCAAGACCGTGCAGACCCTGGCGCTGATCTGCCATGCCCGCCAACGCAATTCGGGTCCGCCGTTTCTTGTGGTGGCACCGGCCAGCGTGCTGTCGAACTGGGTCGCCGAGGCGGCGCGGTTCGCCCCGGACCTGAAGGTCGTCATGCTGACCGACACCCTTGCCCGCTCGGGTACGGATCTGGGTCAACTGGTCGCTGAGGCCGATGTCGTCGTCACGTCGTACACGCTGTTCCGGCTCGACTACGACACGCACGCTGCGCAGGCGTGGTCGGGGCTGATCCTCGACGAGGCGCAGTACGTCAAGAATCGGCAGGCCAAGACCCACCAGTGCGCGCGCAAGCTCAGCACCCCTTTCAAACTGGCCATCACCGGAACGCCGATGGAGAACAACCTCATGGAGTTGTGGTCTCTGCTAGCCATCACAGCGCCCGGATTGTTCCCCGACGCAGCCAGTTTCGCCGACTTCTATGCCAAGCCGATCGAGAAGTCCGGTGCGGCCGAGCTGCTGCAATTGTTCCGGCGTCGCATCAAGCCGTTGGTCAAGCGTCGAACGAAGGATCTCGTCGCGCCGGAGCTGCCGGCCAAGCAGGACCAGATTCTCGACGTCGAACTCACTCCGCGACACCGCAAGTTCTACGACACCCGATTGCAGCGGGAGCGCCAGAAGGTGCTGGGTCTGCTCGACGATATGCAGCGCAACCGGTTCACCATCCTCAAATCGCTGACCGTGCTGCGGCAACTGGCGCTGCATCCGGGTCTGGTCGATCCCGCGCACGACGGGGTGGCCGCCGCGAAGATCGATGTATTGGCCGAGCATCTGCGCGAGGTCGCCGCCGGCGGTCATCGCGCGTTGGTGTTCAGCCAGTTCACCCGATTCCTGGGCAAAGTTCGTGATCGCCTCGACGCAGAGGGCATCGACTACTGCTACCTCGACGGCCGAACCCGCGACCGCCCCAAGGCAATCCAGCGGTTCAAGGAGGGCGATGCACCGGTCTTCCTGATCAGCCTCAAGGCCGGCGGATTCGGGCTGAATCTGACCGAGGCCGACTACTGCTTCCTGCTCGACCCGTGGTGGAATCCGGCGGTCGAGGCCCAGGCCGTGGACCGCACCCATCGGATCGGGCAGACACGTACGGTCATGGTCTACCGATTGATCGCCCGCGACACCATCGAGGACAAGGTGCTCGCACTCAACGCCCGAAAGGCGAAGTTGTTCGCCAGCGTGATCGACGACGGCAACGCGTTCGGTTCGGCTCTCAGCGCCGAGGACATCCGCGCACTGATCTCATAGCCGACGATATCCGCCGACACCATCAGGATATGAGTGATTTGTTGGTCCGGGACGTGCCTGACGAGGTCATCGCGGGTCTTGATGCGCGCGCCTTCGACACCATCACCGCCATCACCGGGCAGCCGACAACCCGACTGACCTCACGGGTATGCCGCACGCCGGCGAACCCTTAGTCGACGAACCGGTACTCAACCCCAAGTGAGCGATCTGTCCGTTCAGCACGCCGGTCCCGGGTGAGCAGGGTGCGGCCGTTGGTCGTCGAGGCTTGACCGACGAGTCACCTTTGGTGATCATCGCGAAGCCGACGGACGTCGTCGTCGGTCAGCGCGGCTCCCTCGACTTTGCCCAGGATCGGCAGCCCGTCGCTGACATGAACGGGACGCGGATGCCGTCGCACGGGCTCAATCCGCAGGCCGGA
>CAIOYU010000530.1 GCA_903862565.1 uncultured Actinomycetes bacterium
AACATCATCAGTGCCGGCGGCTGGATCGCCTTCCCCGACGACGTCGAGCACCTCGACGCCGCGGCGACGTTGCGACTGGCCGAGCGGGAGCGGGTGCTGAGCATTCCGGTGGTCGGTGACGCGGTGGCACGGCCACTGGTCAACGCGATCGAGGCCGGCGACTACGACCTGTCCGGCCTGATGACCTTCACCAACGGTGGCGCCCCGCTGTCGCCGACGGTCCGCGAACGTCTGCTGGCGGCCCTGCCCCATGTCATGGTGCTCGACGCCGTCGGCTCCTCGGAGTCCGGCGTGCAGATGACCACGATCGCCACCAAGGGCGCGACGGCGGATGCGGTACGCACCGCCACGTTCACCCCGCAGCACGACACCGCCGTCGTCTCAGCGGATTTCAGCCGGGTGCTGGCTCCCGGCGACGGCGAGGGCTGGCTGGCGCGACGCGGCTACGTTCCCCTGGGTTACCTCGGCGACGCCGACAAGACCGCACGCACCTTCCCCACCATCGACGGCGTGCGCTGGTCGATCCCCGGCGACCGCGCGAACTATCTGGCCGACGGCCGGATCGAACTGCTGGGCCGGGACTCGGTGACCATCAACTCCGGCGGGGAGAAGATCTTCGCCGAGGAGGTCGAGCGCGCGATCGCCAGCCATCCCGCCGTGTACGACGTGGTGGTGGCCGGCCGTCCGTCGGAGCGCTGGGGCAGTGAAGTGGTCGCGATCGTGCAGATGGCCGCGGGCAAGTCCGCCAGCGACGAGGAGTTGGCCGAAGCCTGCACGCCGCACATCGCCCAGTACAAGATCCCGAAGGCCTTCATCCAGGTCGACAAGGTGCTGCGCTCCCCGTCCGGGAAGGCCGACTACCGGTGGGCCAAGGCCGTGGCCACTGCGAACGCCGCGGCCGACTCGGACTGAGGTAGCCGCTGCAGCGCAACCCTGCTGGCGCAGTTCAGGCCCGTTGGGGACTGCGGTCAAACGCCGAAGTGCGACACCACGGCTACACTCGTAGCATGACTGAGGTGGCCTCCCGCGAACTGCGCAATGACACCGCCGGCGTGCTGCGCCGGGCCGAGGGCGGCGAAGTCATCACGATCACCGTGAACGGAAAACCGGTCGCACTACTCACCGCGGTCCGGCCCGAACGGCGGCGCTGGCTGTCCGGAGCCGAACTGGCCCAGCGCCTGAGGCGGGTGCAAGCCGATCCCGGATTGCGGCGTGATCTCGCCGCACTCACCGGCGACACCACCGACGACCTCGGACCAATCCAGTGACGCAGGCCGGCATCCTGGACACCTCGGTGTTCATCGCCAGCGAGACGGGTCGTCCACTCGACGAGTCGGCGATACCCGACGAGGTCGCGACGACGATCATCACGTTGGCCGAACTCAACGCGGGGGTGCTCGCCGCCGGGCCCGCCGACGTCCGCGCCCGCCGGCTTGCCACCCTCGACTCCGTCGCGGACATGGTGACGCTTCCGGCCGACGAAGGGGCCGCGCGCGAGTGGGCGCGGCTGCGGGTGCATCTCGCCGAGACTGGGCGGCGGATGGGGATCAACGATCTGTGGATCGCCGCGATCGCCGCCTCGCGCGGACTTCCGGTCATCACCCAGGACGACGACTTCGCGGCGCTCCAAGGGGCGACGGGATTCAGGGTTATTCGGGTCTGATGGGAACGAAGGGAAACACGGACATGTCCGCCGAGTGGGAACCCACCGCCTGCATCCTGTGCGAGTGCAACTGCGGCATCGTCGTGCAGACCGAGCACCGCCGCCTGGCGAAGATCCGCGGCGACAAGGACCATCCGGCATCACAGGGTTACACCTGCAACAAGGCCCTGCGGCTGGACTACTACCAGAGCAACCCCAACCGGCTGACCTCGCCGATGCGCCGCCGAGCCGATGGCAGCTACGAGGAAATCGACTGGGAGACTGCGATTTCCGAGATCGCCAACGGATTCCGTCGCGTCGCCGACACCCACGGCGGGGACAAGATCTTCTACTACGGTGGGGGCGGGCAGGGCAATCACCTCGGCGGCGCCTACAGCAGTGCGTTCCTCAAGCCGCTGGGCTCCCGCTACCGTTCCAACGCGCTCGCGCAGGAGAAGACCGGCGAAGCCTGGGTCGACGCGCATCTCTACGGTGGCCACACCCGCGGGGAGTTCGAGCACGCCGAGGTCTCGGTGTTCATCGGCAAGAACCCGTGGATGTCGCAGAGCTTTCCGCGCGCCCGCGTGGTGCTCAACGAGATCGCCAAGGACCCGCAGCGGTCGATGATCGTCATCGACCCCGTCGTCACCGACACCGCGAAACTGGCCGACTACCACCTGCGCGTCAAACCGGGGTCCGATGCGTGGTGCATCGCCGCACTGGCTGCGGTGCTGGTGCAGGAAAACCTCTGTGACGAAGCGTTTCTTGCTGAACACGTCAACGGAAACGACGAGGTCCGCGAGGCACTGGCCGCCGTTCCGATCTCCGACTACGCCGGCCGCTGCGGAGTTGGCGAGGACCTGCTTCGGTCCGCGGCACGCCGGATCGCCGGCGCCGAGAGCGCGGCGGTGTTCGAAGACCTCGGCGTTCAGCAGGCCCCCAACAGCACACTGTGCTCCTACCTCAACAAGATGCTGTGGATCCTCACCGGCAACTTCGCCAAACGCGGAGGGCAGCATCTGCATTCGATGTTCGGTCCCCTGTTCGGCGGTGGCACCGGAGTGGGCCGGTCCCCGGTGACCGGGGCGCCCATCATCGGCGGACTGCTCCCGTCCAACGCGATAACCCAGGAGATCAACACCGACCACCCCGACCGGTTCCGGGCCATGATCGTCGAGAGCAGCAATCCCGCGCATTCACTCGCCGACTCGGCCGCCTGCCGGATGGCCTTCGAGTCCCTGGAACTGCTGGTGGTCATCGACGTCACGATGACCGAGACCGCGCGGCTCGCCCACTACGTGCTGCCGGCATCCAGCCAGTTCGAGAAATGCGAGGCGACGTTCTTCAATCTGGAGTTCCCGCACAACACCTTTCACCTCCGTCACCGTCTGTTCGAGCCGACAGAGGGCACCCTGCCCGAACCGGAGATCTGGGCCCGCCTGGTGCGCGAGCTCGGCGTCGTCAGCGAGGACGACCTGGCTCCGTTAAGGGAGGCTGCCGACACGGGACTCGAGGCGTACGCGAGCGCGTTCTTCACCGCGCTGGCCGGCAACCCCGCGCTGAACAAGGTCCTGCCGTTCGTTCTCTACGAGACCCTGGGCCCCACGCTTCCCGAGGGCCTGGCCGGGGCCGCCGCACTGTGGGGCCTGGCGCAGAAGGCGGCCATGACCTACCCCGACGCAGTGCGGCGCGCCGGGCACGCCGACGGCAACGCGCTGTTCACCGCGGTCCTGTCCAGTCGCTCCGGGCTGACGTTCACCGAGCACGAGTACGCCGACGACTGGGCGCTGATCTCCCACCCGGACCGCAAGATCGCGCTGGCGATGCCGGAGATGCTCGCCGACCTGTGCGCCCTTGCGGACACCCGGCCGGGGTTGACCAGCCCGGAGTTCCCGATTGTGCTGTCGGCCGGTGAACGCCGGGCCTTCACCGCCAACGACATCCTGCGCAACCCGGCCTGGCGCACTCGCGACGCCGACGGCGCTCTGCGGGTCAGTGTCGAGGACGCCGAGGCGATCGGCCTCGTCGACGGCGGACGCGCCCGCATCACCACTGCGGCCGGCAGTGCCGAGGCCGTCGTCGAGATCAGCGAGACGATGTTGCCCGGGCACGCCGCCCTGCCCAACGGCTTCGGCCTGGACTTCGTCACTGCCGATGGGGCGGTCGAAGTCACTGGTGTGGCGCCGAATTCGCTGACCTCCACCGAGTGGCGCGACGCCTACGCGGGGACGCCGTGGCACAAACATGTGCCGGCCCGGATCGAGGCGGCTGTCTAGCTGTGGGCTCACCGTGGGGTGAAGAGGTGGTTGCCGGCCACTACGGCGGCCATCCCGGACTGATCTATCGCGACCGGCCTCAGACGTTCGCGGAGTTTTTCACCGGCGTCGACCGCTGGGAACGGCGCACCTTCCTGGTCCAGGGCGACCGCGAAGTCACGTTCGGCGAGTTCTTCGCCGCCGCGGATCTGGCCCGACAACGGTTGGCAGGACAGGGGATCCGCGCCGGTGATCGCGTCCTGCTGCTTGCCTACAACAGCCCCGACTGGGTGCTGGCGCTGGTCGCCATCTGGTCGGCCGGGGCGGTGCCGGTGCTGGGGAACCGCTGGTGGAGTCCCGGCGAAGTCGCCCACTCGATCAGGCTCACCGACGCCCGCTCCGTCATCACCGACGCCCCCGGTCTGAGTCCCGACGACGCCACCGTCCTCGACATCGCCGACCTCCGCGGGTGCTACGGCACGGCCAGCACCGGGTTGCCCGGCATTCCCGGCCCCGATGACGAGGAGCAACCGGCCGTCGTCCTGTTCACCTCGGGCAGCACCGGAATGCCCAAGGCCGTTGAGCTTCCGTTCCGGTCGTTGGTGGCCAATCAGCAGAACGTGCTGGCGCGCTCCCGCCAGTTGCCCCAATTGATTTCCGCCCAGCCCAATCCCCCAGTCGCTACGCTCCCGCCCGCCCAGCCCAATCCCCCAGTCGCTACGCTCCCGCCCGCCCAGCCCAATCCCCCAGTCGCTACGCTCCC
>CAIOYU010000531.1 GCA_903862565.1 uncultured Actinomycetes bacterium
CGGCGCTGGCGACGGCGTCGGCCGGGCTGAGGTAGGCCCCGAGCGCCCGGGCGGCGCCGGCGTCGTCATCGCAGACCGAGATCCGGACGTCCCACGGTTCCAGGGCGGCGACGATCGCCCGCCCGGTCACCCGGGCGCCGGTCACCAGAACGCGGGCTCCCGGCGCCAGCAGCGTCAGGCCGGTGTCGGTCGCCGATGGCAACCCAGTCACCGATGGCCCAGTCACCGATGGCCCAGTCACCGATGGCCCAGTCACCGATGGCCCAGTCACCGATGGCCCAGTCACCGATGGCTCAGTCACCGATGGCCGAGAGCCATTCGCCGTAAAACAGCGACACTCCCAATCCACAGGCGATGGCGGTGAGCAGCCAGAATCGGATGATCACCGTCGTCTCCGCCCACCCGACGAGTTCGAAGTGGTGGTGGAACGGCGCCATCCGGAACACCCGCCGCCCGGTGGTCCGGAAAGCCAGGATCTGCACCACCACCGAGGTGACCTCGGCGACGAACAGCGCACCCAGGACGACGGCGAGCATCTCGGTGCGACTGGTGACCGACAGCCCGGCGATGATGCCGCCGAGTGCCAGTGATCCGGTGTCGCCCATGAAGATCTTCGCCGGAGCGGCGTTCCACCAGAGGAATCCGATGCAGGCACCCGCGGTGGAGGCCGCGATGAGCGCCAGGTCCAGCGGGTCGCGCACGTTGTAGCACCCCAGTCCGGGTGATGTCGCGCAGGCGTTGCGGTACTGCCAGAACGTGATCAGCACGTAGGCGCCGCTGACCATGGCCATGCACCCGGCGGCAAGCCCGTCGAGGCCGTCGGTGAAGTTGACCGCGTTGGACCAGGCACTGACCAGCACGACGACGAAGAGCACGAACAGGGCCGGGGGCAGGGTGACGGTGGCGATCTCTCGCACGTAGGACAGCTGATTGCTGCCCGGGGTCAGGCCGTCGGGGTTGGCGAACTGCAGCACCAGGATTCCGAAGATCACGGCCGAGCCGATCTGCCCGATGGTCTTGGCGGTCTTGTTCAACCCCAGATTGCGGGCCCGGCGGATCTTGATCAGGTCGTCGAGGAACCCCACCCCGCCCAGGGAGGTGGCAAGGCCCAGCACCAGCAGCCCGGAAGCGGTCGGGCCCTGGCCGTCCATGACCATGCCCAGAATGTGGGCGGAGAGGTAACCCGCCCAGATGCCGGCCAGGATCGCCACCCCGCCCATCGACGGCGTGCCGCGCTTGGTGTGGTGGCTGGGAGGTCCGTCCTCACGGATCTCGTGCCCGAAGCCCTGTCGGGTGAAGAGCCGGATCAGCGTGGGTGTCAGCAGAATCGAGACCGCCAGCGAGAAGGCGACGGCGACGATGATCAGCCGCATGGTGCCTCCCCGTGCTCGGATTGCTCGGTCTCGGTGGCCAGGTGGTCCGCCAGCGCGCCCAGTCCGGCCGCATTCGAGGCCTTGACCAAGACCACGTCACCAGTCGCCAACTCCGCACGCAGAAGTTCCAGCGCGGCGTCGGCGTCGGGAACCATGACCGACTCCGACCCCCAGGAACCCTCCATGACCGCCCCGTGGTGCATGGCGCTCATGGGCCTCCCAGTTCCGACAACGATGAGTCGACTGATATCTAAGCGCACTGCGAGCCGACCGATGCGGTCGTGTTCGCTAATCGAGTCCTCCCCCAGTTCTCCCATTTCCCCGAGCACCGCCCACGTGCGCCGCTCGGGCCTGTCCCCGGACCGCGACATGGCGGCCAGTGCCTGCAGTCCGGCCCGCATGGAATCGGGGTTCGCGTTGTAGGCGTCGTTGATCACCGTCACCCCGTCGGAACGGGTCCGCACCTCCATCCGATGCCGGGAGGCCGGGGCTGCCCCGGCCAGTGCGTCGGCCACCTGTGCCAGCGTCGCACCGCACTCGAGTGCTATCGCCGCGGCGGACAGAGCGTTGCCGACCTGGTGCTCGCCATGCACGGCCAACTGCACGTCCACCTGGTCGTCGCCCCGGCGCAGGGTGAAGCGCGGCCGCGCCAGTTCGTCGAGAGTGACGTTCTCGGCCCGCAGATCGGCACTCGGCGAAAGGCCGACGGTGACCACCCGCGCCGAGGTCTTGCCGGCCATCGCCGCGACCACCGGATC
>CAIOYU010000532.1 GCA_903862565.1 uncultured Actinomycetes bacterium
GCCATCGGGCCGGTGAGGTGCGGGCGGCCGTCCAGGGTGGCGTGCAGAGCGGTCGAGTGCGCCACGTGGGTCTCCCGGACGTGGTCGCCGAACTCGGCGATCGGGAACACCGGCCCGGCGCTGCGCGAGATCTCCCCGCCCTCAAGGGCGTATCGCTCACCGGTGAGCGCGAGGAACTCGTGGTCGACGGTCAAGTCGGGAAAGTCGAAGCCGGCCACCCAGGTGAGCGTGGCCAGGGCGTCGTCGAGGGCGCGGCGCAACTGCTCGGCCAGCGGCAGGAGATCGGACTTGGTCGGCGTCGAGTAGAAGCCGCCGACCCGGACGTTGACCGGGTGGATCGCGCGGCCCCCGATGACTTCCTGAAGGCGGTTGCCCGACTTCTTCAGCGCCAGACCGCGCTCGACGGCCTCGCGATGGTCGCGGGCCAGGGTGATCACGTCCGGCGCCCCGAGGAAGTCCGGTGCGTGCAACATGTACATGTGCAGGGCGTGGCTGTGGATCCACTCCCCGCAGTACAACAGTCGGCGCAGCGCGACGAGTTCCTCGGGCAGTGTGACGCCGCACGCGTCCTCGATGGCGTTGCAGGCGCTGGTCTGATACGCCACCGGACAGATCCCACAGATCCGCGCCGTGATGTCGGGCGGCTCGGTGTAGGCCCGGCCACGCAGGAACGCCTCGAAGAACCGCGGCGGCTCGTAGATGTTGAGCTCGACGAGTTCGGGAACACCTTCTCGCAGTTCGATGTTCAGTGCGCCCTCGCCCTCGACCCGGGTGAGGGCGGCGACCCGCAGGGTACGGGCGGACGCGTTGTTCAGTCCTGTCATTCGCTGTTCCGTTCGGCGGTGAACTGCGTGACGTTGAAGGTGTCGAAGACACGGTCGACATCGTCACCGGACATGCCGTCGCGATGCAGCAGCGGGATCATCGCGCCCATGTTCGGGGTGGCCATCGGTCCGAAGCAGCCGTAGCACCCACGATGGTGGCTGGGGCACAGCGCCCCACAGCCGGCATGGGTGACCGGTCCGAGACAGGGGATGCCCTCGGCGACCGTGACGCAGGTGACCCCGGACCGCTTGCATTCGGTGCACACCGTCGCCGCGGGCAGGCGGGGCTTGCGCCCGATGAGCAGGGCGGCCAGGGTGTCGAGAAGTTGGCCGCGGTCGATCGGACAGCCCCGCAACTCGTAGTCGACGGTCACGTGCGCCGACGCCGGCGTGGACGTGGCCAGTGCCGAGATGTACTCGGGGTGGGCGTAGACCACCGAGGTGTACTCCGCGACGTCGGCGAAGTTACGCAGTGCCTGAATGCCGCCTGCGGTGGCGCAGGCGCCGATGGCCACCAGAATGCCTGACTGCTCACGGATTTCACGGATCCGTCGCTCGTCGTGCTCGGTGGTGATCGACCCTTCCACCAGCGATACGTCGTAGGGCCCGCCGACCATCGCGCTGGAGGCTTCCGCGAACGTCGCGATCTGCACGTTCTCAGCCAGCGTGAGCAGTTCGTCCTCGCAGTCGAGGATGGTGAGTTGGCAGCCGTCGCAGGATGCGAACTTCCACACCGCCAGGCTGGGTCCCTTCCCCATCTAGAGTTCCTCGACTTCCAGAAGCGGCCGGGCGACGTCGTAACCCACGACCGGCCCGTCGCAGCAAAGCAGCAAGGGCCCGAGCTGACAGTGCCCGCACCACCCGATGCCGCACTGCATGTTCCGCTCCAGAGACACCCGGATGTCCGGCTCGGCCATTCCTTTTCCCAGCAGTGCCTGCGCGCCGAAGCGCATCATCGGCTCAGGGCCACAGAGGAACGCCGTGGTGCGCTCGGGCGCAAAGTTCATCCGCCGCAACGGTTCGGTGACGAATCCGGTCTCCCCCACCCAGCCCTGAACGGGCACGTCGACGGTGATGTGGGTCTCCAGACGCGAATCCGCCTGCCACCCCGCCAGTTCCGCCGCGTACAGAAAATCGCGCTGGTTGCGCGCGCCGGCGATGAGGATCACCCGGCCGTACTGGTCACGCGCGTCCAGCGCTCCGCGTACGACCGGGCGCAGCGGGGCAAGACCGACGCCGCCGGCCACGATGATCAGGTCCCGGCCCGTCGCGCCCTCCAGGCCCCAACTGGTGCCGAACGGTCCCCGCACGCCGACCGTGGAACCGGGTTCGGCGGCACACAACGCGGCGCTGACCGCGCCCACCGACCGGATGGTGTGGGTCAGGGTGCCGTCCGGTGAGATCCCACTGGTCGAGATCGCCACCTCCCCGACGCCGAACGCGTACAGCATCATGAACTCGCCGGGCAGCGCGGTGGGCAGGACCGCATCCATCGGTTCCAGGCGCAGGGTCACCGAGTCGGCGTTCTCGACCACCCGCGAGAGCACCCGGTAGGGCACCGGTGTCATCGCGGTGGTCGAGGCCCGACCTGTGAGCGTCTCAGTCATCGTCACGCTCCCGGGCGAATGTGGGCGTCGCGTCCGAGTGTTCGCGTGCGAACACTCCCATCTCTTCGGTGATGTCGATACCGGTCGGGCACCACGCGATACACCGTCCGCACCCCACACACCCGGAGGTTCCGAACTGATCGTGCCAACTGCTCAGCTTGTGGGTCAGCCAGTGCCGGTACCTCGACGGCCCCGACTGCCGGACCGGCCCCTCATGGATGAACGTGAAGTCCAATTCGAAACACGACGCCCACTCCATCCACCGTTCGGCATGCTCACCGCTGAGATCGGTGACGTCGGAAACGCTGGTACAGAAGCACGTCGGACACACCATCGTGCAGTTGCCGCAGGTGAGGCAGCGGCTCGCGATCTCGTCCCAGTGCGCCGACTCGCGGGAGTCGAGGAGCAGCCGCCGCAGGTCCGTGTCCGGCATCTCGCGCCCCATTGTGGTTGCGGCGGAGGCGATCTCGGCATCGGCGGCGGCGCACTCCGACGCCTCGGCGGCCCGGCTCGGGATGGCCGCAAGCACGTCGGCCCCGTCGTCGCTTCCGGCCTCGACGAGATAGGTCACCGAATCGCCGTCGACGCGCTCGGTGAGCACCAGGTCGTAGCCCGGGCCGCAGCGCGGGCCGGAGCCCACGGAGGCGCAGAAGCACAGCCCGCCGGGTTCAGTGCAATTGACGGCGACCAGAAACGCGCCGGTGCGCCGCGCGGCGTAGGAGCCATCAGGGTGAGCGGCACCGGCCAGAACCCGGTCGAGCACGCCCAGTGCGGCCAGGTCGCAGCCGCGAACGCCGAGAAACGCATACGGCCCCTCGGCCGACTCTCCGTCACCTGAACTCGACCAGAGCCTCTGGCGCTGCGGGTGGACGAACTGTTTCCACGATTGCGGGCCTGCCGAATGACCGAAGGCGGCGCCGTCACCCCGCGCGCGTACCCGGTAGGTCCCGGGCGCGACATCGACCCCCCAGCCCGCCGGGAGATCGTCGGCACTGTCCAGTTCGGCAAGGACGATCGCGTTGTCCCGCATGGTTGGGCCCACCACGCGGTAGCCGCGCTCCCGGAGGACCTCTACCAGCCGGCGCAGACCGGAACGATCAATCATCACCGCATCCGTGGGGGCCATGCCCCCATCGTGCCCCAACCCGGACCGCCGCGGCGTCCAACCCGGCGACCGGACAGACCCGGCCCGGCAAACCGGCAGGTCCTCAGAGCACCCCGGGTGCCGGATCGTGGCCGAGCTGGTGGGCCAGTGCGTCCTCGATGAGGGGCTGGCGGAACCGATGGCCCAGAGCGGTCAGCGCAGCCGGCGAAACCCGCTGATTGGCCGCGGCGAGTTCCATGGCACCCTGCTTGCCCAGCAGCAGTCGCGGACCGATCGACGGAACCGGCAGCAGCGCGGGCCGATGAAGGGTCGCGGCAAGGGCGGCGGTGTACTCGATGTTCCGGACCGGTTCGGGTGCAACGGCATTGACCGGACCGGACAGCCTGGAGTCGTAGAGTGCGCGGTAGTAGATGTCCAGCAGGTCGTCGATGCCGATCCAGGACAGCCACTGCCGGCCACTGCCCAAGCGGCCGCCCAGTCCGGCGGTGAACAACGGCCGGAGCAGGCGAAGCGTCCCACCCGCGGCGGACTGCACGATCCCGGTACGCACGGTCACAACCCGCAGACCAGCGTCGGCGGCCGGTGCGGCGGCGGCCTCCCAGTCGGCCACCACGTCGGCCAGGAATCCCTGCCCGCGGGGGCTGTCCTCGTCGAGGATCTGATCTCCGCAGTCGTAGCCGTAGAACCCGATCGCCGAGGCACTCGCGAATGTGGCGACACCGGAGGTCCGGGCAGCCAGTTGCGCCAGAAGCCGGGTCGGCTCGATGCGGGAATCGCGGATCGCCCGGCGGTGGGCGTCGGTGAACCGGCCCGCTATCGACTCGCCGGCCAGGTGGACGACGGCGTCCACCCCATCGAGCAGATCAGCCGCCGGCTGGTTTGGATCCCAACGTCTTTCGTCACGTCCGACCGGATCGCGACGGACCAGTCGGATCACCCGGTGACCGCCGGTACTGAGGAACGCACCCAGTGCTGTGCCGACCAGACCCGAGGCTCCGGTCAGCGCCACCGTGAGTTGGCCGGAACCTGCCGAGGCCGCATCATTGTGCGCGGCAAGGTCTTCGGCGAGTTGGCGGTGCCGGTAGGCGAAGGTCGAGCGCAGCGCGCTCCCGGGAACCGTGGTGTCCACGATGTCGAGCATGCGGGTGGTGCCGCCACCGGCATCGCTGAATTGGTGGGTATGCCGCCACCAGCCAATTGCTCTGGGCGGCAACGTCATCAGACCGTCGAGCCCGTGCGTTGAGGAGAGCACGTCAACGAATTGCCGGGGCGGGTCGTAGCCGGCCGGGTCATGCTGGGCGATCCAGCGCAGCCCTCCCGGCAAGCCCAGGATCGCCTGCCCGTCAGCCAGAGATTCCGTCTCCTTGACGACTTTCATCGGCTGCCAGGGGGGTACCAGCCGGCGCATCGCCCCGGCTCGGGTGTGCCAGGCGAACACCTCATCAAGTGGGTGGTTGACGATACTGGCGTATTTGATTCCCATAATGCCTGTCGCTCAGCGACCTTCGTCGCTGACGACGGCGCGGGTGGTTTCGGTGTCCGCCGAGGTTTCGGTGTCCGCCGACATGAAGACCACCGTCGAATCCGAGGAGTCCGAGGACTCCGAAGAATAGACCACGACCGTCGTGTCCGGCGTGCTGTCAACGGTGTGGTCCTGAAGCACGATGTTGTTGTCCGGGGCCGGGATGTCATCGGGGACCGGGACGTCGTCCGGGACCGGGATGTCGTCGGTGATCTCCTGCACCACGTGGATCGCCGCTTCTTCGGCCGGCGCGGGGAACTCGGGCTCGTCGTCGCTGTAGGTGTCGTACTCGGGTTCGTCGTGGACGATTTCCTCGGGATGATCCTCGGCGGCGACCTCCGATACCTGGAATTCAGGTTCGGCAACTTCGATGTCGATCACTTGCGTGGTCTCGACGGCGGGGATATCGACCGCCGTGACTTCGACGGCGGGGATATCGACCGCCGTGACCTCGACGGCGGGGATCTCGACCTCGGGGATCTCGACCTCGGGGATGTAGTCGTCGAACTCCTCGAGTTCGACCTCCCCCAACTCCGCATCGTCGGGACCGAGTTCCTCGACCGTGTCCACCACTGCGGTCGAAGCGCCGACCGGGGGAACGGTGCGCGCGACCTTGCGGGTGGGCTTCGCCGTTCCGCTTGCAGCCCCGGATTCCGCCAGCGCCTCGAGGCGACGTTGCTTGCGGTCCCGGATGGCGTCGACGATCAGAAGGATCACGCCCAACGCGCTGGCGCCGATACAGACCCACGCCACCAGTTCATTGCTCGTGACCACCGCAGTCACCAGCGCGGCCAGCCCGATGACCGCAAGCACCAGGGCAACTATCAGCATCGGCCGGCCTCCAGCGGAGTCCTCGTCAGGTCCTTACTGATACTGGATGTATCCGGCGTCGCCGGCGTCGATGGGCGCGGCAGAACCGCGCTGGCCCAACTCCTCCAGCTGCGACTCGAGGTAGGTCTTCAACCGGGTGCGGTACTCCCGCTCGAAGGTACGCAGTTGCTCGAGACGTCCTTCCAGCAGTGTGCGCTGCTGGTTGATCGTTCCCATGACCTCGGAGTGCTTGCGCTCGGCGTCGGACTGGAGAATGTCCGCCTTCTCCTGGGCCTGCCGGAGCTGGCTTTCCGAACGGAGTTGCGCGTCGCTGAGCATCGCGTCGGCGCGCTGGCGAGCCTCGTTGACGGTGGTCTCGGCGATGTAGCGGGCCTCCGACACGATCTGGTCGGCGCTGGCGTGCGCATCGGTGAGCAACTTGTCGGACTCGGCCCGGGCGGTGGCGGTCAAGCGGTCGGCGGTGTCCTGAGCGAGGCTGAGAACACGGGCCGCCTTGACGGCCTGCTCCTCGTTGTTCAGCGACGGGGTCGGCTCCTCGACGATCACTGTCTGCAGCACCGGTTCGGGCTCCGGCTGGTATAGCGGGATCGCTTGGGTCGCTTGCATTCCCGCGCGGGCCGAGGACAGTTCGGCGTCGAGCTCGCCGATCCGCTGGCGCAGGTCAGCGTTCTCCTCGACCAACCGCGACAATTCGGTCTCCACCAAGTCGAGGAAGGCGTCCACCTCGTCCTCGTTGTACCCGCGCTTGCCGATGGGCGGCTTACTGAATGCCACATTGTGCACATCAGCCGGTGTCAATGGCATGGTTTGCCCCTTCCGATCTGGGCCGGTGGAAAGATCTCGGGTTGCAGTGTAGAACGCGCCCTTGTGCGTCCCGAACTGTAACTGGCGTCCATCCTGTCACACCAGACCCGTCGGTTGCACGAGTGCGGAAATATTTAAGAACGATTTTCAATTTTGCGCGGCGCGCTCGCACCTGCGCTTCGCCCTCAGCCCGCCGCCTGCCAGGCCGCGTTCATTCCGAAAAATGCCACCATGAGCAGCACCATGATGGAGAAATCCAGCCGCACCGCACCGATGGTGAGTTGCGGAATGATGCGCCGAAGCAGTTTCACCGGAGGGTCGGTGATGGTCATGATCGCTTCCAGGATCACCACCGTGATCCCCCGCGGATGCCAGTCCCGACTGAACGAACGGATGAACTCGACCACGATCCGGGCGATCAACAGAAGCCAGAACAGGAAGAGCGCAAAGCCCACAACTTGGAGTAAAAGCGCCACCTCCGAGAGCCTACCGATACCGACCGTTTACCTCTGTGGACCTACTGGTAGCTGTAGAAACCCGCTTCGGCGATCCGGCGGCGCTCCTCGGCACTGACGTCGACGTCGGCCGGCGCGAGGAGGAACACCTTGGTGGCCACTTTGTCGAAGGACCCGCGCAGAGCGAACGCCAGACCTGCTGCGAAGTCCACCAGCCGCTTGGCGTCGGCATTCTCCATCGAGACCAGGTCCATGATCACCGGCTGGCCATCGCGGAAACGCTCCCCGATGGTGCGGGCCTCGCTGTAGTCCTTGGGGCGCAACGTCGTGATCTTCGACATCGGGCTGCCCTCCTCGAACAGCATCGCCATCCGTCGGGGATCCATCGCCAGCGCTCCGCGGGTCGAGCCGCCGCCGCGAAGCGGGGTGAACCGGGACCGGTGCAGGTCCTGAGGGTGCTCGAACTCGCGGGGGCGAAACCGCGGATCCTCGGCGTACCCCGCTCCGTACGGTGCGCGGAATCCGCCGGTCGGGGCGTAGTCGGCCTCGCGCTCGTCGTACCCGCGGTCCGCGTAGTTGGGTTCGGCGTACTTGGCTTCCCCGTACTTGGCGTCGGCGTATTCGTGATCGTCGTAACGGGCGCCCTCGTACCGCGGGCGCTCGTAGGTCTCCTCGGCGACGCGCTCGGTGCGACGGGAAGCACGGCCGCGCGGGGCCGCGGTCTCGTGGTCGTCCTCGTAGTACTCGTCCTCGTAGTCATCCATCGGTGCCATGCCGAAGTAGGCCTTGACCTTGTGCAGAGTGCTCATCCGCGTGGACCCTTCTAAAGCTGAGACGTTGGGGTGTCTGTGGTTCTAGTTATTTGTGATAAGCCTGTGACTGGAGTGACTACTCAGGGAGACGTTAGAGGACGTTCGCCCATAAGAGCAGCACCGACACGCACGCATGTTGAGCCGTGTCGTACCGCGGCTTCGAGGTCATGCGACATGCCCGCCGACAGCTCGACCGCCCCTGGATGGTTGCGCAGCACCCGCCTGTGTTCGGCGGCCAGCAGGGCGAACGCCGCATCGGGATCCACCCCCAACGGTGCGATCGCCATGAGCCCGCCGAATTCCAGCGACTCGGCTTCGGCGACCTGGGCGCAAAGCCGGTCGATGGCAGCCGGATCGCCGACGTCCACGCCGCCGCGGGCGGTGTCGCCGTCCAGGCTGATCTGGACCAATACCCGCAGGGGGCTGGTGCGCCGGCCGTCGGCCAGCGCCTCCGCGGCGCCGGCATCGAGGGCGGCAGCCACCTTGTCGGCGCTCACCGAATGCGCGGTATCGGCCCACGCGGCGATGGTCCTGGCCTTGTTGCGCTGGATCTGGCCGATCATGTGCCAGCGCGGTTGGCCATGGTCGCCGGACACCAGCCGATCGAACACCAGCCGATCGAACTCGGCGATCTTGGCTTTCGCTTCCTGTGCCCGAGACTCGCCGAAAGCGCGGCACCCCAGTCTCCACAGAATGGCGACGTCACTGGCCGGAAAGAACTTCGTGACCGGCAGGAGTTGGACTGATTCCACCGGTCGGCCTGCGGCTTCGGCCGCCCGGGCCACGCGCGCGCGAGTGGCAGCCAGGCTGGTGGTCAGCTGCGCAATCCGTTCGCTGTCCTGCGCCTCCCCGTTGTGGACCACGTGTCGGGTCATTCCATCCAGATCAGCGAGGCCAGCCTGCCGGTCGGGGCACCCCGGCGATGGCTGAACAGCGCGGGATCGGACACCGTGCACCGCGGATCGACGTCGATCGCCCGCACCCCGGCAGCGCGGCATTGTTGTGCGATACCGGCCCGCAGGTCCAGCGCCGGTGTGCCCCGCGGTGTGGTGGTGCGACTGCCGGGCAGCCGGGACTCGACCTCGGCGGCCATCTGCTCGGGCACTTCGTAGTTGGGGCCGCTGACGGCAGGACCCAGAAAGACCGAGATGTCCTGGGTCTGAGCACCGGCTGCCAGCATCGCCTCCAGGGTGTGCAGCACCACGCCATCGGCGGCGCCAACCCGCCCGGCGTGCACCGCCCCGACCACGCCGGCTCGGGCGTCGGCCAGCAGCACCGGGACGCAGTCGGCGGTGACCACCGCCAACGCGATGCCGGGAACAGCGGTCACCAGGGCGTCAGTGTCGTCGAACGCCCCGTCGCTCCGGGGGTCGCGCGGAGAGTCGACGACCTCGACGTGGGCGCTGTGCACCTGGTTCATCCACACGACCTGGTCATCGGCCAGTCCGATCGACGCAGCCAGCCGCGACCGGTTGGCCGCCACCGCTGCGGGGTCGTCACCGACGTGATCGCCGAGATTGAAGGTGTCGAACGGCGGGGCTGACACTCCGCCGGCCCGCGTCGTGGTGACGCGTCGGATGCGAACGCTCACGTGGGGCGCCGGTGGATCAGTGCCGCATGAAGGGCGGCACGTCGACGTCATCGTCGTCGTCGCCGAAACGCGATGATCCGTTGGTGTGCACCGCCGCAGCCACCGGTTCCAGTGACTCGAGGGGCTCGAAGATCGCACCGCTCAGATTGCCCGCGGCGGCGGGGGCGATGGTGTGGCCGACGGAGTGGGTCACGGTCGTCGGGCTGTGGGTCACCGTCGTCGTGGTGTTGACCGCGGGGCCGGTCGAGCCGTTGTTGATGATGATCGGTTTCCGGATGACCGCGGTGGCGTCGAATCCGGCGGCGATGACGGTGACCCGCACCTCGTCGCCGAGGGAATCGTCGATCACGGTGCCGAAGATGATGTTGGCATCCGGGTGGGCGGCTTCCTGCACCAGCGAGGCGGCCTCGTTGATCTCGAAGAGCCCCAGGTCGCTGCCGCCGGCAATCGACATCAGGACACCCTGGGCGCCCTCCATCGAGGCCTCCAGCAGCGGCGAGTTGATCGCCATCTCGGCGGCCCGCACGGCCCGGCCCTCGCCCCGCGACGAGCCGATGCCCATCAGCGCGGTTCCGGCACCGCTCATGATGCCCTTCACGTCGGCGAAGTCGACGTTGATCAGACCCGGGGTGGTGATCAGGTCGGTGATGCCCTGAACGCCGTTGAGCAGCACTTCGTCGGCGCTGCGGAAGGCGTCCATCAGCGACACCCCGGCGTCACCCATCTGCAGCAGCCGGTCGTTGGGGATGACGATCAGGGTGTCGCAGCTCTCGCGCAGCGACGTGATGCCGTTCTCCGCCTGGGTCGACCGCCGCTTGCCCTCGAAGGAGAACGGCCGTGTCACCACACCGACGGTCAACGCGCCCAGCTTGCGGGCGATCGTCGCCACCACGGGGGCGCCGCCGGTGCCGGTGCCGCCGCCCTCACCGGCGGTCACGAACACCATGTCGGCGCCGCGCAGCAGTTCCTCGATCTCGTCCTTGGCGTCCTCGGCGGCCTTGCGGCCCACCTCCGGGTCGGCCCCTGCCCCGAGGCCGCGGGTGGAGTCCCGGCCGACGTCCAGCTTGACGTCGGCGTCGCTCATCAACAGCGCCTGGGCGTCGGTGTTGATGGCAATGAACTCGACACCCTTGAGGCCCTGTTCGATCATCCGGTTGACGGCATTGACGCCACCGCCGCCGATTCCGACGACCTTGATCACGGCGAGGTAGTTGTGCGGGGGGGTCATCGGTCTGTCTTCCTCCGTGGTGGGGCTTCGAGGTGGCGCAAATCCCCTTGCTTAAACCCTCAACCTCAACCAGAGGCTTAGAGTTATGTCAAGTTGTGTCGCGCAAACAGAACGGTAGGACGGGCACGCGCCGTATGTGGGAGGCGCGCCGACGTGTCGCCCGTGAAATTTCTCCATTCGCCCCCGACCGGGCGTCACACCCGGATGGCCTACTTGACCGTCGGAAGATCGGGGCTGGAGACGTCATAGACCCGGCCGGGCTGGGTCAGCAGCGCGCCGAGCTTCTCGGACTTCTCCTCGGTCCGGTCGGTCGTCCCCCACACCACGGTCCTGCCGTCGGCCAGCGTCAGCGTCAGCGAGGCCACCGACGGTGCGGCGATCCGGCTCACCTGTGCCGACACCTCCGGCCGCAGCGCCGTCATGACCTCCAGGGCCGCCCTGGTCGGCGGATCGGTGGGACCGGGGTTGTCGACCTCGATGTAGGGCAGGCCCGGCGGCGGCGGCGCGGTGGCGAAGTCCACCCCGTCACGGTCGAACAGGTGCGGGCCGTCGGGATAGTCCTTAACCACCACCGCAACCCTCTCGACGATGGTGATCCGCACGGCCGAAGGGTATTCACGCTGCACCCGGGCACTGGCCACCCGCCGGATTCCGGCCACCCGGTCGGCCACCGCGTCGGTGTCGATCTGCAGCAACGGCGTGCCCAGACGAACCTGCGCAACCTCGATGACCTCCTCGCGGGTTACGCCGTTGGCGCCGAGGGCCTCGACCGGGCCCGTCGCGGGAGTTTCGACCGGGGCGATCCCGACAACATCGACCGACCGCGCCGACATCAGCGGGGTGAAATACAAGACGAGCCCCAGCGACACCGTGGTCGTCGCGAACACGATCATCCAGATGAGTGTCTTGAGGCCTTTGACGCTGTTGATCCCGGGGGCGACCGCCTCCGTTTCTGGTTGGCCGCTGAGCCGGCGTTTGGCCTCGCGGCGGGCCTCCTCGATGGCCATGGCCCGCTGCTGCGCGGCGCGGCGCTCGGCCCGTTCCCGGCGGGCGCGCCGGCGCGGGCCCTCCAGGTCGTCGGCGTCGGACTGCTCTGCCGGTGGGGCGTCATCGAGGTCGACGTTCTGGCCGCTCGCACCGGCGGGTTCACTCCCTGGTTCCGGCTCAGCCGGTCCGGGTGGCTCCGTGGGCGTGGGTGGTTCGGCCGGCACGGTCACCCACCACTCCGGGTTTCCCCCGTGGTGCGCCGCAGAGCGGCGATGATCTCCGGGCCCAGCATCGTCACGTCACCGGCCCCCATCGTCACCACCACATCACCGGGCTTGACCGCCGCCGCCACCTGCTCGGCGACCGCGGAGAAATCCGGCACGTAGCGCAGTGGCGAAGTGATGTGCTCGGCGATGGTCGCCCCGCTGACCCCGGCCAGCGGTTGCTCACGGGCGGCGTACACGTCGAGCAGGAACACGTAGTCCGCAGTGCTGAGGGCCTCGCCGAACTCGCGGGCGAACGTCATTGTGCGCGAATACAAGTGGGGCTGGAAGACGACGATGCTGCGCGCATCGCTGACGGTGGGATGCCCGGTGTGGTCCTGCTGCGCCACGGTGCGCAGCGCGGTCAGGGCCGCGCGCACCTCGGTGGGGTGGTGGGCGTAGTCGTCGAAAACCCTCACACCGGCGGCCGTTCCCACCAGTTCGAACCGACGCCGGACCCCCTCGAAGCCGGCCAGGCCGTCGAGCACATCCTCCACCGGTGCGCCGGCCTCCACCGCCGCCAGCACCGCACCGAGTGCGTTCAATGCCATGTGCCGTCCCGGCACCGACAGTCGCATGGTGCGCGGATTGGTCTCGCCGGCCAGGTGGATGGTGGCCACCGCGCCCGTTCCGTGCTGCTCCCACGCGAGCAGTGCCCCGTCCAGGTTTCCCGGGTCACCGTCGCTGGCGCTGCCGTAACGCAGTACTCGAACACCAAGGGCCGCAGTGCGTTCGGCCAGCGCGGCCGCGCCGGGA
>CAIOYU010000533.1 GCA_903862565.1 uncultured Actinomycetes bacterium
CAGTCTTGGCCAGCACCACACCCTTCATGCCGCGGCAATCAGCCAGGGCCCGGCAATCCGCGGACCAGAATTCGCTTGAAGCGTCGTTGATTCGGACCCACGCCCGGGCTCCGGAGTTGAGGAATTCCACGACTCGTTCGCGAGCCGCCCCCTTCTCGTTGGGAGCGACGGCGTCCTCCAGATCCAGAATCACTTGGTCGGACTTGGTATTCGTCAGCACTGCATCCAGATCAGGCTCCCGGGAGGAGTTGACGAGGAGCCAGGAGCGCGAGACCTTCGAGTTCACGGCCATTGCGTCAGGTTAGACGGTTGACCGCGTCGCAACCGGCAATCGGCGCGGGATCAACCCTCTTCGGGCTCCTGCGAAGACCGATGCGCCCACACCGCGTAGAGCGGGTCAGCCGACCGCGGGGTCGGGCGCTGTTCGAAGAGGGGCGGGTCCCAGCCGACGGAGCGGCGGAAGTACTCGGCCACGAGCTGAACGTGGAAGCGGTCGTCGGTGGAAAGCCAACCCTGGATCGCCTTGGTCGGGAAGCACCGGTTGGAGAAGGTGCACACGAACGGCGCCCCGGGCCGCAGGACCCGGGCCACCTCGTCGAACACCTCGAGGGGCCGGACCAGGTAGTCGACCGACACCGTGCACATCGCCCCGTCGAAGGAGGCGTCGGCGAACGGCAGCGTGGGATCGCGGTTGAGGTCGTGGACGACCCATTCGTGCGCCTGCGGGTTATCCTCCAGCTCAACGGCATTCATGCCGAGCACGACCAGCCGTTCGGGGGTTCGGGCCAGGTGCGACGTCCATGAGCTGCACAGGTCGAGCACCGCGCCGTACAGGCCGAGCTCGTCGTAGAGGTCGCTGACCGCGGCGACGGCATGCTCGTCGATGTGGTAGAGGGCCTTCGGTTCGCGGTAGAAGCGGGCGTCGTCGCCCTCGTCGCGCCGGCTGAAGAAGCCGTCGGGGAAGCCGTGGTAGCGGTCCTCAGTGTTCATCCGACCGCTCATACCTTCAACAGCCGGTACAGCCCGATCAGCCCGACCACCACGATCACCGCGCGCAGCGCGTTGGGCGAGAGCCGCCGGCCGTAATGGGCTCCGAGCCACCCGCCGACCAGCGAGCCTGCCGCGATCAGTCCGGCGACAGGCCAGCTGACCCGGTCGAAGGCCACCAGGGTGTAGGCGATCGCGGCCACGACGTTGACCAGCAGCGAGAGCAGGTTTTTGGCGGCGTTCATCCGCTGCATGTCCTCGGGCAGCAGCGCGCCCATCACCCCGATGAGCAGGATCCCCTGCGCGGCGGTGAAGTAGCCGCCGTACACCCCGACGGCGAAGGTGCCGAACACCAGAGCCGCCATCCGCGCCGGCGGCACGTGCTCGGCGGAAAGTCCGGCCGCCTCGGCCCGTCGCCGGGCGTAGGCCTGGATCCGGGGACCGATCACCACCAGGATCAGCGCCATGATCAGCAGCACCGGGACGATCTGGGTGAACACCTTCTCCGGGAGGTGCAGAAGCAGGAAGGCCCCGATCGCCGCACCGGACAGCGAGGCGGGGATCTGCCAGCGCAGCCGGTTCCACTGCCCGCCCAGTTCCTTCCGGTACCCCCAGGTGCCCGACACCCCGCCGGCCACCAGGCCGATCGCGTTGGACATGGTCGCGGTCACCGGCGGAAAACCCAACGCCACCAGCGTGGGGAAGGTGATCAAAGTCCCCGAACCCACCAGCGAGTTAATGGCGCCCGCGCCGACCCCGGCCAGGACGATCACGATCATGTGCGCGACGGACACCGGGGAAACCCTAGTCGTTGCCAGGTCAGCGCCATCGTTCCGACCGCCACGCCGCCGGGCATCCCGTACCGTCGACGGGAAACTGTTTCCTAACTGAAGAGGACGTGGGCGCTGTGTGGCATTTGGACATCCCGAGCGAGAGCGAATTGCGGATGCTCGCGACCATCGAGTCGCCGGTGGTGGTGTCGATCTACCTACCCACCACCCCGATCAGCAAGAACGCCGCCGCTGACGCGATCGCGCTGCGCAACCTCGTCCACGAAGCCATGACCGAAGTTCGTCAGCGTGAGGACCTGCCGCGCGGCGACGACGAGTACATCGAGGTGCAGTTGCTCGACCTGGTCGACGACGAGGACTTCTGGGCACACCAGTCCCACGGACTCGGAGTGATCACCACCCCCGAGGGCCAGTGGACCTACCGGCTACCGCACCAGCCGACCGCCCAGGTCCACGTCGATGACAAAGCCCATCTGCTGCAACTGATTTCAGCGACGGCCTCTCAGGACGCCCACGTGCTGGTGCTGTCCGAAGGGGCGGTCCGGTTGGTCGACGTCGCCGGTGATCTCCCGCCCAAGGACGTCCGCGTGGCTGATCTGCCGACCGACGCGGCCAGTTCCGTGGGGAAGGCCTCGCTCACCGACCGCTCCCCCTCGGGCCGGCTGATCGGCTCCGAGGGCAAGCGGGTGCGAATCCGCCAGTACGCCAGGGCCGTCGACAACGCCCTGATGCCGCTGCTGCGCGGTGACGAACGGCCGCTGGTGCTGGTGGCGCCGCAACCGGTCAACTCGATC
>CAIOYU010000534.1 GCA_903862565.1 uncultured Actinomycetes bacterium
CCACGCCCACGCGGCCCCCATGACGACGTAACACTCCAGCAGCAGAGCGCAGATCCCGGCGGCCTGTACGACTTCCGGCTCTCCGGCGTGCGGCCCCAACGGAAGTCCCTCCGTCCGCGAAACGACCCACAGCGCGGCCAGACCGGCATTGCCCACAATGCCGACGGCGAGCAGAATCGCCGGCGGCCTGGTCCAGGCGAGCAAGGCCCACATCAACTGAAACACCGCGGCGGTGGCGAAGAACAGTCCCGACGGCAACCAGTCGAGCCAGTGGACCGGCATGACGGCGAAATGAATCACCGCCGCACCGACTGACGCTGTCGATGCAGCATGAGTGGCCAGACCGCTGTCGGTCGCCGCGCCCACCTTGGAAATCATTGCCCCGATGCTCCGATCAGTACCGAAGCGGAACAAGCACCATCGAATAACAATCCGGTGCCGGATCGGCAGGAGTCCCTTGCCGGGGGGTCAATGCCCGTTCAGCGCCAGTTCGGCACGAAATCCTCGGGGCCGCGAACCCGCATCCTCGGGGCCGGGAACCCACTGGCGAATTCCGCCCCCGCGGATTAGAGGCAGGGCGAGTTACCGGGGGTGTAGTACGGCACACCTTCCGGGGTGAAGCACGGGGGCCGGCCCGCCATCCGCTGGTGCCAGTCGTCGAGTGCGTCGGCGACGGCGATGCTGCCCAGGATGCCCGCGCCCTCGGCGACTGCGCCCGGCGGCAGGCAAGCATTCGCGGTCACGTCGCCGGCCGGGCCCGCGGCGGACCCACACACTTCGGCACCTGCTGTGGGAGACACGGCCAACGGCAAGGCCGCCAGTGCCAGGGCAGCTAACAGAGTGGCTGGATGCACCTTCACGGGTCGATGATAGCGCCGGCGTTGGGGCGGCCCGGTCCGGCGGCGGTATCGACCCAGGTGAGGGCTGCCGTGGGTTGGCTGTGGCGAGATGCAGGTCGCGGATAGCCGTGTCTTCCACTTCCGGTCGATCTATGACACAATCAGCAAAGGTCGGGGCACTTCGCGGCAAACTGAGACTTTTCGTTCGCAGTTTGCTCGGCGGGTGTCATACGCCGGGCGAGCGCCCGGCATCCGGCTCAGATCGGGAGAACTGGGCGATGCGTGTGTCGGCCTACATCGGGCGGGTCGGCGGCCTTGCCGTTGCCCTGGGTATCGGCGCGGCCGCCACCGGTGGACTCGGGGTGGCCTGGGCAGTCCCGGATGATGCCCTTGGATCCTCGCCGAATGTGTCCTCGCCGGATGCAGAAGCCGCAGTCCCCGCAACGTCCGGCCCAGCGTCCCGTTATGACCGTCCGCACCGCGCATCCCGGACCGCAGCAACATCAGCGCCGGTCGAACGCGGTCAAGCCCCCGGTCCGGTAGCCGACCGCCCCGCTCGCCGAGTCGCTGACGGCCTGTCGGATGCCGTCGCGCCGGAGCGTCCGACGGCGGCGCCGGTGGTGGAGTCTGCTGCCACGCCCTCGGCCCCCTCGCTCGCCTCGACGGCGCCCATCGCCGCGCGGGTCGCACTCCCGGTCAGCTCGCCGTCCGCCGTGCAGGCGCCGGCGCCGGTCCAACCGGCCACCAGTGTCGCGCCCTCGGTGACCCCGGTTGCCGCCCAGTTTGTCGCCATGCCGACATCGACGCCGGTGATGACTCCGCCGGTGGCAACCGCTGTTGCGGCCCAACCCGCCGTGAACACCGTGAACACCGTGGACTCAGTCTTGAGTCCGCTTTTCGGGGTCAATCCCGGCGCCCCCGCGGAATCGCCGGTGTCCTGGGTCGTGCTGGCGGCAGCGCGCCGCCAGACCGGAACCACCCGACCGGCGGCGAACGCGGCGGCGACGGTATCGACCGGGCAGACGGCGCCCAAGGCGTCCGCCACGGCCGCGGCGGTCACCAATGCCCCGCCGGTGATCACCAAAACCGTGCTGAGCGCCCCGAACGCGACCACGGGAGCCGTCACCGGGACCGTCACCGCCAGCGATCCCAACGCCGACGCGATCACCTACAAGGCGACGACATCCACCAAGGGCACCGTCACCATCACCACCACCGGGGTGTTCACCTACACCCCGACGGTGACCGCGCGGCATGCCGCAGCGAAGGTCGGCGCGACGACGGCGGTAACCACCGACGTCGTCACCGTCACCGTCACCGATTCCAAGGGCGCCGCGGTCACCTCGAACGTCACGGTGCCCATCTCGCCGAAGAACACCGTGCCGACGACGACGAAAACGGTCGGCACCCCGAATGCGACCACCGGCGTCGTGACCGGAACGGTGACGGGCACCGACGTCGACAAGGACGTCCTCACCTACACCGGCAGCACCACGACGGCCAAAGGCGCCGTGACCGTTACGGCGACCACCGGAGCGTTCACCTACACCCCGACCGCGACCGCACGGCATGCCGCCGCCAAGGTGGGCGCGACGACCGCCGATAAGGCCGATACGTTCACCGTCACTGTCACCGACGGCTACGGCGGCACGGTGGCCGTTCCGGTCACGGTCACGATCAGCCCGAA
>CAIOYU010000535.1 GCA_903862565.1 uncultured Actinomycetes bacterium
ATCTCGTCGCTCGGCAACACGGGCCTATAGCTCAGGTGGTTAGAGCGCTTCGCTGATAACGAAGAGGTCGGAGGTTCGAGTCCTCCTAGGCCCACGATGTTCAGGTCAACGGGAAGGACAGCGGGGGGATTGACCCTGCTGACGGTTCTTCTCCTCACGGCGGGGTTCGTCCTGCGGGCGGTCCGGCACCGTGAGGTGTGGCACACCCTTGACCGCGCGGTGTTCCACACCCTTGACCGCGAAGAGGGGCCTTAGCTCAGTTGGTAGAGCGCTGCCTTTGCAAGGCAGATGTCAGGAGTTCGAATCTCCTAGGCTCCACTCCCTTTTCAATCTCCGTCGACCGTGCGCCCCCGGCGCCGTCGCAGCCCGTTTCCCCGCCCTGGACGCACGCTCGGCAGGGGCCGATGGCACACTATCGGCTGTGACCACGAGCCCCATCGCCACCGCGACTGCCACCCTGCACACCAATCGCGGCGACATCAAGATCGCCCTGTTCGGCAACCACGCCCCGAAGACCGTGGCCAACTTCGTCGGCCTCGCCCAGGGCACCAAGGAGTACTCGACGCAGAACGCCCACGGCGGCAGCTCGGGTCCGTTCTACGACGGTGCGATCTTCCACCGGGTCATCGACGGATTCATGATCCAGGGCGGCGACCCCACCGGAACCGGCCGTGGCGGGCCGGGCTACAAGTTCGGTGACGAGTTCCACCCCGAGCTCCAGTTCGACAAGCCGTACTTGCTCGCGATGGCCAACGCCGGCCCCGGCACCAACGGATCGCAGTTCTTCATCACGGTGGGCAAGACCCCCCACCTGAACCGTAAGCACACCATCTTCGGTGAGGTCGTCGATCCGGAGTCGCAGAAGGTGGTCGACGCCATCGCCACGACTTCGGTGGACCGCAGCGACCGCCCCGCCGATGACGTGGTGATCGAGTCCATCACGATCTCCTGAGGCGTACGCGTCTCGAGGGCTTGAGTCCGGCGCTGACGCGCCTTAGCGGCCGGCGTACCCGGCCGCTGTCAGCGCGTCCAGGACGTACAGCGGGTCGCCGCCGATATCCCAGCGGCTGAGCACGATCAACTCCTCGCGGGTGTCGATTTCCAGCAGCCGCATCCTGCGACCCAGCCGGCGGAACTCGGTGATGCGTATCCGCTCGATGTCCGGATGGGTCAGCGTGCGGGTACGGAACCACCCGCGATAGACGAGACCGTGGTCGGTCACCGCAAGCCGCGGCCGGGCCCGCCAGGACCCGAGCGCGAACGCCAGCAGACCAACGGCGGCGACGCCACTGAGGAACCTGCCCGGCGGATCAGTCGCGACCGTGGCACAGCCGACCCCCATGAGTACCCCGATGACGCCCACCGCGACGATCCCAGCCGCCGGCGGACCCCAGGAAACCGGGTTATCCACAGGAGCTATCCACAATGGGGATGAATAACAGCGATGTGATTTGTGCTACCGCCAGCGCATGGTCAGCAGCAGACCGGTGATCATGAACCCGAAGGCGATCGCGTAGTTCCACGGCCCCAGGTCACTCATCCACTGCAGCGGGTCCGGGGTGTTGAACCCCGACGCCGCCAACTGGAACACCAGCAGCCAGACCAGGCCGATGAGCATCAGACCGATGAAGACCACCACGAACCAGACGCTGGACGGCCCGGCTTTGACCTTGACCGGGGTACGGCTCACCGACGTGGCGGCGAAGTCGTTCTTCTTCCGAACTTTTGACTTGGGCATGGCTACCTTCCAGGCATCGGTGCGAAGGTGCTCCGATCGACTATGAGATTAACGCAGCAGCCAGCGGGTCGGCTTTGTTCCGGGTTCCGGCGGCGCTGGCGGGGGCTAGCCGTCGGGCGGGACAGGTCCTACCGCAGAGCGATTCCCCTGCAAGGCCTCCCCCAGTTCGGAGCGCCGAGTGATGCCAAATTTGCGGAACAGCCGGTAAAGATGAGTGTCTACGGTGCGCGGTGACAGGCAGAGTTGCTCGGCGATCTGCTTGGTCGTGTGCCCTACCGCGACGAGTTCGACGATCCGTCGTTCCTGTGCGGTGAGCGGGGCGGTCGCGCCCGGCGATAGGCCAGCCGAGGATGTGGCCTCCCAAAGTTCGGACCTTGCCCGATCAGCCCACGGTCGCGCGCCCAGGCGGTCGAATCCCGCGGCGGCCCGGGTGAGTGCAGCGCGGGATTCGGCATGTCGCCAATGGAGCCGAAGCCACCTGCCCTGCGCCGAGCAGATTCGGGCGTGTTCGAAGGGGAACCCGGCGAGGCCGGGGTGGGCGAGTGCGGACTGGTAGCGATCGGCGGACTCGGAATCGGGGCCCGCCATCGCCGCCATCGCGATCGTCACCGCTTCCGCGCGCGGAGAGATCTGGGCAATTTGCTGCCGCTCCGCCCTGGCCATGCGCTCGCGGGCCTCCGCGAGGCGCCCGGTCTGCACGGCCGCTTCGACAAGATCCAGCATGTCGTCGACAACCTCGTGAATATTTTGGCGGGGAAACTGTTCGGACGGGTTGATGCGGACCGCCGCCCGATAGGCGGTCTCAAAGTCTCCTTCGGAGAGCGCAATTTTGACCGCTATCCGATCCGCTGCATCCAGGAGGCGTCGTAGGCCGCGGGGTCCGGACCAGGCCCGCACTTCAGCCGCATAACCCTCCGCGGTCTTGCGGTCGCCCCGCCCGGCGGCCAGCAGGCCCAGATCGGCGAGGAACTGGTGATAGCGCAAGAGGCTGCCATTGGCCTGTTGCGCCATCGCCAGGCAGGTCGCCCCGACCACCTCGGCCTCCGGCCATTGCCCGCCGGCAATCAGGTCCAGCATCACCACGCGCCCGCCCTCGATGGCATCAATCGAAGTCCCGTCGTCGCGCAGTTGGTCGAATGCGAGGCGAAGCGGACCGCGAACGTGCGCCATGGCGTCGATGCAGTAAGCCGGGAAGGCTAACAGCAACAACTGCCGTGGATGCAATAGCCACAGGCGGTCAACGTACTTGTTCAGAACAGCACGGATATTGCCCGCTGTGCTCGCGATGTTGTCAATATTGTTGCGGTAGAGCAGTATTGCCGGATTCAATCGCGACTCCAGTGGCAGCACAACGGATTGCGTCCGGGTCCACCGCTCATCATCGCCGGAATAGTTGGTGATCGACATCAGCAAATGGACGAGGCGACTGACAGCCTTGTCGTCGAGTCCGTCGGCCCTTGTCAGTGCTTGCAGCAATGCGCGGTGGGTGGCAACGACCTCTCCGTCGCGGTGGAAATCCCGGTAGGCGTCGGCCAGGATCGCCACCGCTACCGTATCTCCGTCGACCTCGAAGCCCCCCGGCCCGTCCACGCATAGTCGGCCGGCCCGGGCGGCGACGAAGACCGCGTCGGCGAACAACTCGGCCCGGCGACTCGGATCAGGGCTGAGTTCGCCCGCCCTGCGCAGCCACTCGACGACTATGCACAGTCCGCCCCGGCGACCCGTTAGTTTCGCGGCCGCGACAAGCAGTTCCGCAACCTCCCGATCAGGTTCGACGGTGGCTGCCGCCAGGTGAATCGCGCGGCGAACAAGTACATCCGGATACAGCGCGGCAAGGTCGCGGTGAGCACCGCGTCGCTCATGCGGGTTCGCCGTATGAATGACCGCGGCACGAACCAGTGGATGGCGGAAGGCCAAATCCCCTGACGCGTTGGTTACCAATACCCCTGCCGCAATGGCGGATTCGACATTTCGCATTACATAGCGGGCCCGAAGTTTCGATGGGGTGCCGTCCTGATTGCCGTCCAGTGCTGCCCGCAGCAGTTCAACGCGGACGTCCTCGCCGAGTCGATCCAGCCGTCCACCGAACACCGCCACCAACCGCTCGGTCAGTGGCGCTGCGCCATTCCAATCGGCGACCGCGTCGGCGCACTGTGGGAGTTCGGCGAGCGCCAAAGGATTCCCGCTGGCCGCCGCCAGGATCGCCGCCCTCGCCCGCGGGGTGAGGCGCACACCAGCTCGATCGAGCATCTCTGCTGACTCCATCGGAGTTAGCGGAGTCAGCGGCAATTCGGCCCATCCGTTGGTAAGGGGGACTGACTGATGAGGCACGCGCCGTCCGGCCACGATCCGCACCCGAGGATGTTTCAGCCGTCGTCCGACTGCACCGAGGACCTGGACACTGATGCCGTCCAACCAGTGAACGTCGTCGACTGCCAGCAACAGCGGCGTGGCCTGTGCCGCCACCGCCAGCAGGCTCAACAGTGCGCTCACCAGTGGTAAGACCGCTACCACGGAGTCCGGATCACCGCCGAACACGGGTGCCAACACCGCGCGGGCCTGTTGGTCCAATTCGGATTGAAACTCCTGGAGGGCGTACACGAGCTGATGCAGCCCGCCCAGCGCGAATGATTCCTCGGCCTCCACGCCCTGGAGCCTCACCACCCGCCAGCCATCAGCAGCGGCCCGCCCGCACAACTGGTCGATCAATGCCGTCTTGCCGGCGCCGGCCTCCCCGGACACGACCAGAACATGGTCGGTCACTTGAGTGAGCAGCTGCACCAGTTGTTCCTGCTCGTACCGCCGTCCGACCAGTTCCGGTGCCCCAGAGCGCATGCCGAGAGTATCGGCCACCGCGGCCCCTGGCGGCGGCTGAATCCGCCAACACGGTGCGCTTGGCAAGGGTGCCGACCCATCCGCGCGGCGGTTCGCACGAGTGCGGGGGCTGTCCGGGTGCACTTCCCGCCATTGGCGTTAGGTAAACCGGGTGTGTTGTAAGTAACTGCCGGGGCAGAAGTTAGGTACTCATCACGGATGCCGGGAGGGGTGTCTGCGGGATAACTTGCGGCGGATCAGCCGTTTGGTGTGCCGGGTTTGTTGTGGTGGAGGGGTGTGGCGATGTTCGGTGACGGTGTTTTTCAGGGCCTGGGTCCGGCGCGGTTTGTGGGCCGGGTGGGTGCGTTGGCGGTGAGCGACGTAGCGCTGATAGTGGTTGTCGCCCATCAATGCGCCGACGTACCAAGGATTGCCACCTCGGTCTCGAGCTCGCGGATGCGTTTGTTCGCCGCGGCCAGTTCGGCCTGCTCGGAACGGTTCAGGCCGGGGAGTTGACCGGAGTAGATCAGCTTCTGCTTACCCAGCCGTAGATGGTCTGGTCGCTGATGCCCAGATCGGCAGCGATCTGGGCGACGTGGGCGGTGTCGGTGATCTGGTTCCTTTAGGGGTCGGTTGGGCTGGGCCGTGCCCGACTTCTAGGGGTCGGTTGGGCTGGGCCGTGCCCGACTTCCCTCCGTGGGGTGCGGTCGTGTTCGCGGGCGGGGCTGGCCGGATGCGCCGGTGGCCCGTCGTGGGCGGGGCGTGGGTGCTGTGGGGTGCGGCGAACTGGATCACCAACGATCGCGGCTATGCTCGGTACCCGAACCTGCGGTGGCGCGGCCCGCTCGACTAGGGACGCAGGACCCGCCGGGTAGCCTTTCACGCGTGCAGGTTTTGGTCGTCGACAACTACGACAGCTTCGTCTTCAACTTGGTCCAGTACCTGGGCCAACTCGGGGTTGAGGCGACTGTCTGGCGCAACGACGACCCACGCCTGGCCGACCCCGCCGATGTGGCGGAGAACTTCGACGGCGTGCTGCTGTCCCCCGGCCCCGGCACCCCGGAGCGCGCCGGCGCCTCCATCGGCCTGGTCCGGGCATGTGCGGCAGCGGGAACCCCCCTGCTCGGTGTGTGCCTGGGACACCAGGCCATCGGCGTGGCGTTCGGAGCGACGGTCGA
>CAIOYU010000536.1 GCA_903862565.1 uncultured Actinomycetes bacterium
CCCCGAAGAGACCGACCGGGCGGTGAGCGGATGTGGCTCCCCGGCCCCGGCGGCCGGCGCGCCAGCGCCCTGGCCGTCCGGGCACGGTAGGGAGCCACACGCCCTCGCTCCGCGCGCCGGCCGGGTGGGCGTGGGTTGAGGCCGACGGGTTTCCCCGCGGGTACGCTGGGCGCACTGCTGACGGCTTAAAACGGATGTTGCACAGGCTTTTTGGGGCCATCGGCAGGTGGCCTGGAGGCGGGAACACTCGGGAGTGCTCCGTGGCGGGCCCGGTCAGCGGCGGCGCCGCTACCACCGGATTCCGAACCAGAGCACCCAGAAGAAGACGGCGTTACCGGTGCTGCGCAGGGTGAGGACCAACAGCGCGGCGATCAGCAGGGGAGCCCAGAAGTCGAACACCCACACCCGCACAACAGGTTTCATCGGCACGACCGCCAAGACGAGGAGCGCGGGGACCACGACGCACAACGCGACCAGCATCAGCCCGGCCGCGCTGCCGGAATAAGTGGACACCCCGCTCAGCGGACGCGGCGAGGGCAGCGCGACGCGGCGGCGACTTCCACCTGCCAGCCGATCAGCAGCAGCAGCCCGACGGCGACGACCAGCGTCCACCCCCATCCGGGCAGAGAGGGCGAAGTGGGGCGGGCGGAGCCCTCAGGCGCAGTCGGCTCGATTCCCCGATTGCGCGGAGCCGTGGCGACACCCGCAACATTCCGCCGGTTCAGGGATTTCGGACTGCTCGGTGCTGCGGTGATGCCATCAGCAGTCACTTGCGCATCATCTCGGCTGCCGGTCGAATCCCGGCCTCGGAACTCCGAAGGCGGGGCTTAGGCACCGATGGCATGGCCTGCGCGGAGATCGGGCCGCGGCTACCGCGCGTGTCACGGAGTGTCACGCCGTGTACCATCGGTGTATGGCCGATCACTTCACGTTGCGGCTGGCGCCGGGCTCGCGGCGGAAGCTGCTCGAGGGGGCGCGGCGCGCCCAGCTCCCCGAACGCACCCTCGCGCAGCGTTATATCGAGGAAGGGCTGCGCCACGACGCCCATCCGCTGATCCAGTTCCTCGACGGGCCGAGCGGCCGGCGGGCGGCCCTGGTCGGCCGCGGGGGCGACGTCTGGGAGGTGATCGCCACGGTGCTGGACAACGACGGGTCGGTCTCCGAGGCGGCGGCGTACCTGCACATCCCCACCGGAATGGTGCAGGCGGCGGTCGGCTACTACGGCGAGTACCGCGACGAGATCGACGCCGAGATCGCCCTCAACGAGGCCGAATACGAACGCGGCCGGGCGGCCGCGGCCGCCGGTGAGCAAGCCCTGCGCGGGTGAAAGCACTGCTCGATGAGCATCTGTCCCCGCAGATCGCCGCGCTCCTGCGCGAGGCCGGATACGACGTGGTCGCCGTCGCCGACCGCGATGACCTCGTGGGGTGCAGCGACAGGGTCGTGTTCGAGACCGCGACCGCCGAAGGCCGCGCGGTGGTCACCAACAACATCAAGGACTTTCGCCCGCTGGCGGCCGAGTGGCTGGTGACCGGCCGCACCCACCCCGGACTGATCCTGCTTCCCTCGGCCCGTACTCGCACGCGGGCCGCGATCCCCGCCCTGGCCGCCGCCGTGCAAGCCCTGCTCAGCGCCCACCCGGAGGGGATCGCCGACAGCGAGCGGTGGATCGCAGCAGCGCCCCCCGGCCCCCATGACGAACGACCGGAATCGCACTGAAGCCACCCCCGGCCCGCCCGCTGCCGGCGGCCCCGGGGTGCCGTCGCGGGCGTCACCGCTGCCGGCTGCGCTGCCGCCGGTCCCTCCGGCGCCCCCGGCGCCGCCGTCACCGCCGGATCCACCGGCGTAGCCGGTCGAGGTGATGGTGGAGCCGCCGTCGCCGCCGTACGGTGCGTTCTCCAATACTCCGTAAGCATCGATATTCCCGGCACCGCCGGCACCGGCGTCCCCGCCCTGCCCGTCGTTACCGCCCCCGACGCCGTATTGGCCGCCTGCCCCGTCATTGCCGCCGTTACCGCCGGCCCCGCCGACTCCACTGGTCGGGTCGAAGGTCAGTCCTCCGGGAGCGGGCACACCGGCGCCGCCGGATCCACCGCTGCCGCTTCTACCGCCGTTGCCCGCGACGGCGGGCTGACCTGTGCCGGTTCCGGCGTTGCCCCCAATCCCGCCGACCCCGCCGACCCCGCCGCTGATACCGGAGAACTGGTTGAAGCCGTAGACCACCAGCGAGGAGCCAGGGCCACGTAGGTGCCCTGGCCGGGAGGCCCGGCCTGGGCGCTGACCGAGCCGGGCCGGGACGGGGCCGGCGCCGGGGCGGGGTAGCCGGGGCTCGCCGAGGGATAGGTGCTCAGGCTCGGCAGTGGCGCCACCGCGACTCCCGCTCTCCGCGCCCGGCGCTTACGGCGAGTTCCTGACATACACGCTGGGTCACGCAGCCACCGTCGTCGTCTTCGGCGGCCTCATCCTCGGCGCCGCGGCGCATTACGGTGCCGCTGAAGCGGCGGCGTTCGTCGTTGGGGTGTTCCTTGCGTTCGTCGTTGGGGTGTTTCTTGCGTCGCTGTCCTGGCAGGGGGTCCTGGTGGCTGCCGGGGTGTGGCGTGGCCGGCGGTTCTCCAGCCGGGCCCGGCGCGCCTGAACATGGGACCGCGCGTGGGCGATCGCGTCCTCGAGTGAGTCGATCAGATGGTTCTCGTGGCGCAGGGCGTCGATGACCCCCATGTTCGCGAGCAGGGCCATGTGCTCGGGCTGGACGCCTTTGATGATGACGGTGATGCCGCGCGCCTCGAGTTCTCCCGCGATCTCGGCCATTGTGTTCGCACCGGTGGCGTCGAGCATCCCGAGCTGGGACATGCGGATGATGACGACCGACACCTCCGGACGGTCGGCGTCGGTGATGGTATTCGAAATCCGCTCGGCCGCACCGAAGAACATCGCACCGTCCAGCCTCAGTAGCGCGATCCTCTCGTCGCCGGGTTGGTGGGGCCCGGGCAGTTCCTGGCGTACGACGCTGCTGCGGCGTGCCACCGTTCGCAGTGCGAAGAACGCCGCGACGACAACCCCGATCTCGACGGCCTCGATCAGGTCGAAGCAGACCGTCACGACGGCGGTCAGCACGAAGATCGAGGCATCCGACCGGGTGGAGTGCAGGATCTTGCGCACTGTTCGCGCCGAGATCATCCGGAACGACGTCACCATCAGCACACCGGCCAAGGCGGACAACGGAATTGCGGCCACCGGACCGGTGGCCAGATAGACCACCCCGAGCAGTAGCAGCGAGTGCACGATCGCCGAAAGCCGCGTGCGCGCGCCGGATCTCACGTTGACGGCCGTGCGGGCGATCGCACCGGTGGCGGGCATCCCCCCGAATGCCCCGGATGCCATCGACGCCAGACCCTGGCCGACGAGTTCACGGTCGGGGTCATACGGACCCGTCGGCGACATCGCGGCGGCCACGCGCGCCGATAGCAGCGACTCGATGGCTGCCAACGCGGCGATGGCCAGCGCGGCCCCGAGCAGGGCGCGCAATGCGGCGAGATCCGCGTGCGGCACGGAGGGCGCCGGCAGGTGCGAGGGGAGCAGACCGATCGTGGCCACCGGCGCGTGGACGGTCACCACTATCGCGGTGGCGGCCACGACGGCAGTGAGCGACTCGGGGATCCCGCGATGCAACCGCGGCAGGCCGACCATGAGTACGGCGACGACTCCGACGACGGACAAGGTCCGCCATGCCGAAGCCCACTGGCAGTGGGTGAGCACGGTCCAGGCGGCGACCAGGGTGCGCTGACCTGCCGGAGCGGTGGTGCCCAGAGCGGCGGGCACCTGCTGCAGGAAGATGATCGCGGCGATGCCGAGTGTGAACCCCTCGATCACCGGCCAGGGGATGAACGTGACGGCCCGGCCCAGACCGGTGACTCCGGCGACCAGGACCAGGATGCCGGCCAGGACAGTGACCAGGGCGATGCTAACGGGGCCGTGCTGGGCGACGATCGGTGCCAGCACTACCGCCATCGCACCCGTCGGGCCGGAGACCTGGACGTTCGACCCGCCGAACGCCGCCGCCACCAGGCCTGCGACCACGGCGGTGATCAACCCGGCGGCAGCGCCCACTCCTGAGCTGATGCCGAACGCCAGCGCCAGTGGCAGTGCGACGACCCCGACGGTGACACCGGCCAGGACGTCGCGGCGCCAGGACCGCGGGACCTCGGAGTAGTCGGCGCGGCGGGGCAGCAGTCGCCGCAGGCCGGTCACGTCGTCCCTCCCACCGGCGGCAGGGCATCGAACGCTTCGAGGTGCTGCTGCTGCGCCCGCAGGGTGTCGGCCAGAAAGGTGCGGGCGATGACCAGAAGTTCGGAGATCGACGGGTGAGCCAGTTCGTAGAAGACCGCGTTGCCGATCCGCTCGGCCTGAACGACGTTGTGCCGCTTCAACACCGAGAGGTGCTGGGACAGCAGCGTCGGTTCCAGGTCGGTGCCGGCCAGGATGTCACTGACCGCGGTGGGCCGGCCGCTCGCCGACAGGATCTCGAGCACGCGGATGCGTGCCGGGTGGGCCAGGGCCTTGAAAAGGTTGGCCTTGATCTCGTAGAGCGGCCGTTCGATGCCGGCGGGCACACCGCCCGGGACGATGCTGCTCGGCATGGCGCCCCCACATGATGAATTGATGGATTGAACATTTTCCCAAGTGAAGAGTACCCAATGGGGTGTGTCTGCGGAAATCAGGCTGCCTGAGGTGAGGCGTCTCCGGTGGGCATTCGGAATGACAGGACCCGCACCGCCGCGGCCCGCTCCCGGCCGAGCCACACGAGCAGCACCGACCCTGCGGCGGTCGCCGCACCCAGGGCGAACACGATGGTGAATCCACTCTCCGAGGGGAACCCCGCGCCCGTCGGGGTGAGCAGTGCCGCCACCATGGCCGCGGCCGCCGCGCCGCCCACTTTCCGGAAGATGCCGTTCAGGCTCGTGGCGACTCCGGTTTCACTCTTGTCGACCTCGCCGACGATCAGCGCAGGCAGCGCGCCGTAGGCGAGGCTGATGTAGGCGTTGGTGAGAAGGCCGGCGGCAATCACCTCCCAGCGGGTCGAATGCCAGCCGGCCAGCATCAGGAAGCCGATCACCCCGGCCGTCCCGCCACCGGCCACCACCGCCCGGGCGCCGAAGCGTTCGATGCACCGGCCGCTGATCAACGCGGTGACCGCGGCCGCCAGCGCCCCCGGCATCAGGAACTCGACGCTGGCATCGAGGATGCTCGCCCCGAACCCGTACCCGCTGGTCCGCGGAGTCTCGACGAAGTCGGTCATGCCGAGAAAGGAGAAGTACAGACCCATTCCGACCAGGAAGGTCGCTGAGTTGGCCAGCAGGATCGGCCGCCGGGTCAGCATCTCCGTCGACACCAGCGGCTGGGCGACCCGCCGGCTGCGCCGCCACCACAGCGTCAGGATCGCCACCCCGGTCGCCGCGGCACCCGTTGTCCGAATCGAGGTCCATCCCCAGGTCGACCCCTGGGTGACCGCCAGCATCAGACTGCACAGCCCGGCCGCGAGTCCGAGCGCTCCGGCCCAGTCGATCCGGGCGCTGACGCGGTTCGGACGGTTCGGCACCACCACCGCCGCCGCCACGGCGACCGCGATGGCAGCGACGGTGTTCAGCCAGAACACCCGGTGGTAGCTGGCGCCCGATGGCATCAGGAAGCCGGTCACCACCAGTCCGAACGCACCGCCGAATCCCAGCATGGCCGACAGCATCGCCATGGAGCGGACGAGGCGTTCGGCGGGCAGTTCGTCCCGCAGGATCGACACTGCGATCGGGTATAGCGAGAACGACATGCCCTGCATCACCCGGCCGAGGATCAGCAGCGGCAGTGATGACGTCACCGCCCCCAGCAGCGACCCGACCAGGATCAGCCCGAGTGCGGCCAGCAGGACGCGCTTCTTGTTGAACAGGTCGGCGAGTCGACCGATGAGCGGCGTCGCCGCCGCGGCGGCGAGCAGGTTTGCCGTCACCGCCCAACTGACCGCCACCGGCGAGGTGTGCAGTTGGCCGGCGACCACATCGAGGACCGGGACGATGCTGGTCTGCAGCACCGCCACGGTGAGGACCACACCCCCGAGGGTGATGACGAGGCGGCTGTCACCCTCGGGGGTGACAATCGGGCGCCGGTCGGTATTCATGCGTCGACTCTCGCCTGGTGAAGGCTGGGGAGCTGTCCATCGGCAGGACGCTTATGGGGCTGAACCGCGTGTCCACCGATCGGGGGACGGTGTCTTCGAGCGACTACCTTGGGAAGCCGTGAGTACCGGTGGTCTGATCCTGGTCGCGTTGGCGATCGCCGTTGGCCTGGCGGGCATCCTGTTCCCGCTGTGGCCCGGCACGCTTCTGGTGCTCGCCGCAATCGCGGTGTGGGCGTATGTGGTGGGTGGCACCACCGCCTGGGTGGTGTTCGGGGTGGCCGCCGCGGTGCTGGTCGCCGGGATGGTCGTGAAGTTCCTCTGGCCCGCCAAGAAAATGAAGGCCGCCGATGTCAGCGGGTGGACGATGGCCGCGGGCGCGCTCGGCGCAGTCGTCGGGTTCTTCGTGATCCCGGTGGCCGGGCTGCTGGTGGGTTTCGTCGCCGGGGTCTACCTGGCTGAGTTGGCTCGCCGCCGCGACCAGCGTCGAGCCTGGGCCTCGACGGTGCACGCGGTCAAGGGTGCGGCGCTGTCGGTGGGTGTGGAACTGGTCGCCGCACTGCTGGCCACCGCGGTGTGGGTCGTCGGGGTGGTGTTAACCAACTAGCTGGAAATCCCACCCCGGCCGCCGCGACGTTGCGGTTTTGTCCGCGACACGCCGGTGGGGCGTTCAAATCTGCAACCACAACGCGGTAATCAGCCTGGTGGCGGAAGAGTCAGCCTAGCAACTGGGACCGCAGACGGGCCACGTCGTCGTCGGTGACCCCCGCCGCGGCAAGGTAACCCGGTAACCCGCCGTGCGTCTCGTCGAGTACGCGCCGGGCGCTGGCCAGGTACTCCTCACGCACCCCGAGGACCGCGTCGGTCAGGCGCGACTCGGCGAAGGACACCATTTCGTCGGTGATGCCCTCGCGGTCGCGCATCGAATCCAGGATGCCCTGCCGGAGGCGGCCGACGGCGGTGTTGCTGCGCAGGTAATCCGACAGGATCAGATCCCCGTCCACCCCGGCGGCTTCGAGGGCCACCGCGACGGCGAACCCGGTGCGATCCTTGCCGGCGAAGCAGTGCACCAGCACCGGCCGGGCCTGGCCCAGCAGCGTGATGATCTGGTGTACCGCCCGCTTGGCGCCGGGCTGAATCGGGAAGCGTTCGTACTCGGCAGTCATCCACCGGGTGGCGGCCTCGGCGGGATCGGTGTCGCCGGCCTCGGCCATCATCTGCTGCCAACTGGCCTCGTGGCCGCCGTCCCCCGCGGTGCCGGCGTGGGTGCGTGCCACCTCCGGGAACGGAAGGCGATGCACAGCAACGCTTTCCGGAACGGCACCGGGGCCGCGGCGCTCCACCTCCAGCGGTGAGCGCAGGTCGGCGACGTCGGTGATCCCCAGCTCGGCCAGGGCGGTGCGCCCGGCCGCGTCGAGCTTGCTCAACTCACTGGACCGGAACAGCCGCCCCGGGCGCAGCCCGACGATCTCGGCGACGTCGCGGAAGTTCCACGCGCCGGAGAGCCGTTCCTGCCCCGGGGAACTCACCCCGCGGTCACTGCCGCTGCCAGGGGGCTCTTCTCCCGGCCCAACTCCAACCGGGCGATGGTGCGCATGTGGACCTCGTCGGGGCCGTCGAAGATCCGCATCGAGCGCTGCCAGCCGTACATGCGGGCCAGTGGGAAGTCGTCGCTGACGCCGCCACCGCCGTGGACCTGGATTGCGCGGTCGATCACGTTGCACGCCATCTGCGGCGCCACCGCCTTGATCTGGGACACGAGGCCGAACGCCGCACGGTTGCCGTGCTGGTCGATGGTCCAGGCGGCCTTCTCGCACAGCAGTCGGGCCTGCTCGATCTCATTGCGCGACAGGGCGATCTGCTGCTGGACCATGCCCTGCTCGGCCAGCGGCTTGCCGAACGCGATGCGGGTGCGGGCGCGTTCGGTCATCAGGGCCAGGGCCCGTTCGGCCACACCGATCGCCCGCATGCAGTGATGGATACGGCCCGGACCCAGGCGGGCCTGGGCGATCGCGAAGCCCATGCCCTCCTCGGCCAGCAGGTTGGACGCCGGGACCCGCACGTTGTCGTAGACGATCTCGGCG
>CAIOYU010000537.1 GCA_903862565.1 uncultured Actinomycetes bacterium
GTCGTCGGCGGCGACGTGGCGCCGGCAGGTGAAGGTGCCCCAGGCCATGTGACGGCGTTCGTCGTCGCCGATGTGTTTGATGATCGCGCGCATACCGGGCAGGATTCCGCGGCTGTTGCACACCTTGTTCCAGCCGTAATATCCGGTCAGGGCCAGGCACCCTTCCACCACGTGGTTGTAGGTGACGGAGGCCCGAATCTGATTCACCGGGCCGGGATCCTGTTGCAGCGCATGGAGACTCTCGGGCAGCTCCCGGGTGAAGATCTGCGAGAGCGGCTCGTTGCGTTCGACGCACTCGTGCAGGTCGGTCTTGACCCCGATCGCGTCGAACCACAGCCGGAACGCCAGCGCATGCTTGGCTTCCTCGTAGACGAACTGGGTCAGGTACATCTCGTCGGCGAAGCGCCCCTCGGCGGCCATCGCCGCGACGAACGGCTGCAGATCCTGGGTCACCGACTCCTCGCCGGCCATGAACTGCGCGGCCAGCACGGTGGTGTACTGACGCTCGCGGTCGGTCATCGCCGCGAAATCCCTTGCGTCCTGGCTCAGGTCGATATCCGCGGGGTTCCAGTGCCGGGCGTTGCCCTTGAGGAACAGCTTCATCGGGAAGGACTCGCTGTTGAGGCCGCCGGCGCCGAGCGAGGCGTAGCCGGTGCGCTGTCCGTGGGTGATGGTGCGGGTCATGATCTGCTCCCTGGGGGCTGGCCGGATCCCTCAGCGTAGGGCGGTGTCCGGCCCAGAGGAACCCCTACTGGCCGCGGTTGAGGGTTGCTTCCTCCAGATCGAGTCCGCGCATCACCGTGCGCAGCACCTCGTCGTCGATGCGCCCGGCGTCGCGTTCGGCGATGAACGTCTGACGCTCGGCGTCGAGCATCTCAAGGCGCAGTCTGCGGAACGCCGACGCCGGGCCCTCACCGATCTCGTCCTCGTTGCGGCCCAGCTGTTCCCAGGCCGAGTTACTGCGCCGGGTGTTCCAGATCCGCAGTAGCTCCGCCGCGCGTTCGTGCACGTCGCTGATCCCTCCCGCCGCGTCCTGCTCGGCGAGCACCTGCTCGAGGCGGTCGGCGGCGCTGCGGGCGGCCCGCTGCTGAGCCGCCGCCATCGCGACGGCATCGGTGTGTGCCTCGTCGCCCCGCACGTCGAGGCGCTCGATCAGCCAGGGCAGCGTCAATCCGTGCAGCAGCAGCGTGCCCAGCACGACGACGAAGGTCAGGAAGATCAGGTGCGGCCGTCCCGGGAAAGGTGCGCCGGACAGTGTGGTCAGCGGTACGCCGAACGCCGCGGCCAGCGACACCACGCCCCGCATGCCCGCCCAGGCCACGATCATGACCTGCGCCGGGGTGGGCGCGGGTTCACGCTCGCGGATCCGGGCCGAGAGAAGTCTCGGCAGATACGCGAACAGATAGACCCACACCACGCGGACCACCACCACCGTGAGCAGGATCGCGGCCGAGGCGATGAGCAGCATCGTCGGGGAGATCCCGTCCTGCTGGCGCAGCACCGTCGGCAGTTGCAGGCCGATCAGCAGGAACGCCACCGA
>CAIOYU010000538.1 GCA_903862565.1 uncultured Actinomycetes bacterium
CCGGCGCCCGGGTGACCGGGCGGGCGATCGTCGCCGCCCTGGAACCGTGGGACGTCCGGATCTCGGTCTGCGATGACGACGCCGGCGCCGCCCGGGCGCTCGGGGCCTACCTCAGCCCGGCCGACGCCGTCGCCAGCGCCGCCGACTTCGATCTGGTGGTCACCAGCCCGGGCTTTCCCCCGACCGCGCCGGTGCTGGCCGCAGCCGACGCGGCCGGCGTGCCCATCTGGGGCGACGTGGAATTGGCTTGGCGAATCGACGCCTGCGGCCGATACGGCCCGCCGCGGCGCTGGCTGGTGGTGACCGGCACCAACGGCAAGACCACCACCACCTCGATGCTGCACGAGATGCTGGTGGCCGACGGCCGCGCCGCCGCACTGTGCGGCAACATCGGCGAGCCCGTGCTCGACGTGCTGTCTGCACCGTCGGATCTGCTGGCCGTCGAGCTGTCGAGCTTTCAGCTGTTCTGGTCCCCGTCGCTGCGGCCGGAGGCAGGTGCGGTTCTCAACGTCGCCGAAGACCACCTGGACTGGCACGGCAGCTTCGAGGCCTACGCCGCCGCCAAGGCGGTCGCATTGCGGGGGCGGGTCGCGGTGGTCGGACTCGATGACGCCCGGGCGTCGGCCCTGCTGCCGCTCGCCGGCGCGCCGGTTCGGGTGGGCTTCCGACTCGGCGAACCCGCCCGGGGCGAACTCGGCGTGCGCGACGGCATGCTGGTCGACCGCGCGTTCGCCGACGAGCCCGGCGGGCTGGAGTTGGCTCCGGTGGACTCGATACCCGTCGCCGGCCCGGTCGGCGTCCTGGACGCTCTGGCCGCTGCCGCCCTCGCGCGGTCGGTCGGCGTTGCCCCCTCCTCGATCGCCGCGGCGCTGGCGGGGTTCCGGGTTGGCCGGCACCGCGCCGAATCGGTCGGTGTGATCGACGGCGTGCGCTACGTCGACGACTCGAAAGCCACCAACCCGCACGCCGCGGAGGCCTCGATCCTGGCCTATCCACGCGTGGTCTGGGTGGCCGGCGGGATGCTCAAAGGCGCCTCCGTGGAGGACACCGTCGCCCGGGTCGCCGGCCGCTTGGCCGGTGCGGTGCTGATCGGCCGTGACCGCCATGTCTTAGCCGAGGCGTTATCGCGACACGCGCCCGATGTCCCGGTCATCCAGGTTGTGACGCGGGAGGATGCTGGGGTGTATGGGACAAGCGAGTCAGTTGTGACTGGTGGGACTCGAGTGATCGACGCGGCCGGCCCGGGCCTGGGCCGGCAGGTGATGGCCGAGGTCATCGCGGCCGCCGCAGGCTTGGCGCGCCCCGGCGACACGGTGCTGCTGGCGCCAGCCGGTGCATCCTTCGACCAGTTCTCCAGCTATGCCGACCGCGGTGACTCCTTCGCCGCCGCGGTGCAGTCCGCGTCCCGGTAACGATCGTGAACGGGGTCCTCAAAGGGGCGGTGTCGGGACTGCGGTTGTCCCGGCTGAGGCGGGGTGCCGACGCCGGTTCGTCGTCGTCCCAGCCCGGTTCGTCCCAGCCCCCGCCCGGCAAGTTCGGGACCTGGCTGTCACGGCCGATGACGTCCTTCCACCTCATGGTCTCGGTGGTCGCGTTGCTGGTGACCCTCGGCTTGATCATGGTGTTGTCCGCCTCCGGGGTGCACTCCTACGACGAGGGTGGAAGTCCCTGGTCGATCTTCCTTCGCCAGGTCATGTGGACGGTGGTGGGGCTCTTCGCCTGCTGGATCGCGCTCCGGCTGCCGGTGCGCTTTCTGCGCCGCGCCGCGTTCCCGGCCTTCGCGACGTCGATCGTGCTGCTGGTCCTGGTCCTCATTCCGGGAATCGGCCACGAGGCCAACGGAACCCGCGGATGGTTCGTTTTCGCAGGACTGTCCATGCAGCCGTCCGAACTGGCCAAGATCGCGTTCGCGATCTGGGGTTCGCACCTGCTGGCGGCCCGGCGAATGGAGCGGGCCTCGTTGCGCGAGATGCTCATTCCGCTGATCCCGGCGGCGGTGATCGCGCTGGCGCTCATCGTCGCTCAGCCCGACCTCGGCCAGACCGTGTCGCTGGTCATCATCCTGCTGGCCCTGCTGTGGTTCGCCGGCCTGCCGTTGAAGGTCTTCGTCAGTTCATTGCTGGCCGCGGTGGCCGCCGCCGCGGTGCTCGCAGTCTCCGAGGGGTACCGCTCCGACCGGGTGCAGTCCTGGCTGGACCCCAGTGCGGACGCCCAGGGCGCGGGCTACCAGGCCCGACAGGCCAAGTTCGCACTGGCCAACGGCGGGGTCTTCGGTGACGGCCTGGGTCAGGGCACCGCCAAGTGGAACTATCTGCCGAATGCCCACAACGACTTCATCTTCGCCATCGTCGGCGAGGAACTCGGATTCATCGGCGCCTTCGGGCTGCTGGCGTTGTTCGGGGTGTTCGCCTACACGGGCATGCGTATCGCCAGGCGCTCGGCCGATCCGTTCCTGCGGCTGTTGACGGCCACCGCCACGGCATGGGTGGTCGGTCAGGTGTTCATCAACGTCGGTTATGTGATCGGCCTGCTGCCGGTGACCGGGATCCAGCTGCCGCTCATCTCCGCGGGCGGAACGTCAACGGCCACAACATTGTTCATGGTCGGGCTGATGACGAGTGCGGCCCGCCACGAGCCGGCCGCCGTCGCGTCGCTGCGGGCGGGGCGGGAGGACCGGATGAACCGGCTACTGCGGCTGCCGCTGCCCGAGCCGTATCTGCCCAGCCGGGTGGAAGCGCTGCGCGATCGGCTGCGCTCGCGGCCCGCCGCTCCGAAATCTGCTCCGAAGTCCGCCAGGCCGGCCGCGGCGAGGCCATCCGCGAAGTCCGCCAAGGGCTCCCGGTCCGCGCCGAAGCGGGCGGAGTCGGTCGCCAGAGCGGGTTCGGC
>CAIOYU010000539.1 GCA_903862565.1 uncultured Actinomycetes bacterium
CCGTGACATCATTCCCTGTAATCCCCTGCACAGCAGCGTGTTTCGGGAACGTTTGGCGCATCCTGTGCGATGAAGTCCTCGATCAGCTGGACCACGACGGCGGGACGCTCGGCCTGTGGGAAGTGTCCGACTCCGGGCAGCACCTCGAGTCGGATGTCGGGGCGGATCTGCTGTGCGGCGTAGGCGTGTGCCACCGGGATGATGGCGTCCTGGTCTCCCCAGATCGCCATGACGGGGACGTCGGTCCTGCCGGCGATGCGGGTCAGTGCGCTCACCGCCTGTCCGCGGTAGTCGACGACGGAACGCAGGGTTCGCAGGAACGCCTGCCGCGTCGGAGCGTCGGCCAGTGAGCTGTAGGAGCGCCAGATCTCCTCACCGCGAGGCGATTCCAGACCCGCCTTGTGGAACCAGGCCCAGACTCGCGCGCCGGCGGTCAGCACCCGCCGGGGAGCGATGACCGGCAGGACGAACTCCGCGCCCGGCGCGGACAGAAGGCGCAGCGTGAACCCCACGTCCGGCCCGAGACCGCCACTGCTGATCAGGATCAGTCGCTGGGCATAGTCGGGGTGCTGATACATGAACTGCATGGCGATTCCGCCGCCGAGCGAATGCCCGACGATGGTGGCGCGGGTGACGCCGAGTTCGTCGAGGAAGTCACGCAGCAGAACGGCGAAGGCGCCCAGTGAATAGTCGCGCCGGGGCTTGTCGGATTCGCCGTGACCCGGCAGATCCGGTGCGATCACGCGATGGTGCCGGGACAGCGGGCCGATCATTGATCGCCAGGTCTCGGTGCTGCCGCCCATGCCGTGCAGAAGCAGCAGAACCTCGCCGTACCCCTCATCGACGTAGGCCAGCCGTTCGCCGTGCAGGTCGACGAATCTCAGATCAGGCATGGTCCGAATTCCTCTGCTCTGGTTGACCATTCGGCACCGACAGCCGAATGATCCTCAGCCATGCCGACGCGACCTGCCTGGGCAGCGGTCCGGTGGTGTAAGTCAGCCCGTAGCGCTCGAAGATCTGCTGGACCTTGGGGGCGATCTCCTGGTAGCGGTTACTCGGCAGGTCCGGGAACAGGTGGTGTTCGATCTGGTAGGACAGGTTTCCGGTCATGAAATGCATTGCGCGACTGCCGGAGATGTTGGCAGAGCCGAGCATCTGACGCAGATACCACTGCCCGCGTGTCTCCCCCTCGATGGACGTCTTCTCGAAGGTCTGCACGCCCTCGGGAAAGTGCCCGCACATGATGACCGAGTGCGTCCACAGGTTGCGGACCAGGTTGGCCGTCACGTTCGCGGTCAGTGTCGTCACCGCCGAGGGGCCCGACAGAAGCGGGTGCAGAATGTAGTCGCGGGTGACGTGCCGGCGGATCTTGCCGAGCACCTTGCTGCCGCGGCGCAGGAAGTCCCCCTTGTCGGTACGACCCTTGAGGAACTTGCCGATCTCCAGGTCGTAGAAGGCGATTCCGTACTGGAAGATGCAGGCGTTGACAGCGTTCGCCACGGGCTGCACCAGATACATCGGCTTCCATGGCTGCTCGTCGGTGACGCGCATGATGCCGTAGCCCAGGTCGTGGTCCTTGCCCCGGACGTTGGTGTAGGTGTGGTGCAGTTCGTTGTGCGAGTGCTTCCACATATCCGACGGGGCGACGTGGTCCCATTCCCAACTGGTGGAGTGAATCGTGGGATCGCGCATCCAGTCCCACTGGCCGTGCATCACGTTGTGGCCGATCTCCATGTTCTCGACGATCTTGGAGACCGAAAGCCCGACGGTCCCGGCCAGCCAGGCCGGCGGGAAGAGTGAGAACAGCAGAACGGCGCGGCTTGTCAGTTCGAGTTTGCGTTGGGCGTCAATGACTTTGCGGATGTAGGCGGCGTCGCGCTCGCCGCGGCTGGCGATGACCTGGTCGCGAATCGCATCGAGTTCGGTGCCGAGGTTCTCGATGTCGGCGGCCGTCAGGTGGGTCGTGGGATCTGCGGGCGCTTCCTGCCGGGCAGTCATGGTGGCGGTGGTCATGGCGGTGGTCCTTTCCGGGTCGGTCATTGTTCGGTGAAGTGAGGTCATAGGTCGATGTCGCAGGGACCGGCGGCTGCGGAGATGCAGGTCTGGATGACGACGCCGTCTCCCTCTGCCGCGGTGGTGATCTCGCCGGTACGCAGGTCGCGGACGGCACCCCGGCGCAGTGGCGCAACGCAGCCGAAGCAGATGCCCATCCGGCACCCCGAGGGCATCAGCACGCCGGCCGATTCACCGGTGTCGAGCAGGGTTTGGGCTCCGTCGTTCTCGACGCTGGCGCCGGTGGCGGTGAAACTGACGGTGCCCCCGTCGCCGGTGGCGATGACGGCGGCCCGGAACCTCTCGGTGTGCAGATGCTCGGCGACACCAATTGCAGCCCAGTGGCTTTCGAGCGCATCGAGCAGACCCGCGGGCCCGCACGCCCAGGTGTGGCGTTCAGCGGCGTCGGGAACCATGTCGCCGAGGGCGTCGACGGCGAGCATGCCATCGGTGTCGGTGTGGATTTCGACCAGCCTGATCCGCCCGCACGCGGCGAGTTGGCGAAGCTCCCCGCCGAAGATGACGTCGACGGCGGTGGGGGCGGAATGGACGACGACGATGTCGGATGCGACGGAGTGCGCCATGTTGCGCAGCATCCCCATCACCGGAGTGATGCCGCTGCCGGCCGTGACGAACAGGATCTTGGCCGGCGCCGGCCGCTTGAGTACGAAACCTCCGGCGGCCTGGTCGAGCTGCACAACTGTCCCGACCGTGGCGCGCCGAACCAGGTAGTTGCTCACCTTCCCACCGGGAATGGCCTTCACCGTGATCGCGATGCAGCCGTCGGGGCGGTCGGTGGCCGAGGTCAACGAGTAGGCACGCCACTGCCGGACGCCGTCGACGTCCACCCCGATGCGGATGTACTGCCCGGGCACGTGGGAGCGCCATCCCCGCCCGGGCCGGATGACGAGGCTGACGGCGTCGCGGGTCTCGGGGTGGATCTCCACGATCCGTCCGCGCAGGGCAGCCCCGGAGCGCAGCGGGTCGATCACGTCCAGGTAGTCCGAGGGGACCAGCGGTGTGGTGATCCGCTCGGCGAGTTTCACCATCCGTCCACGGAGGGCCGCGGCGGGCGTTGCACGGGACGTCGTGCGGGGTGCTGTGGTGGTCATGTCTCCACCCTCCACGGCTTCAAAGGTCAAATCATGACCATTGAGCGTGGAAAAATCACCCTGTTTTATTCGCCAGGGACAAACCGGGTGAGGTTCGCGGAGATAGGCTGCCCTGATCGACGCTGGACCCGGCGGTGAACGCTACAAGATGGCGATCCCGATGATGAGGGCGAAAGCGATGTACGCGGCGACGACGACCAGCACTTCGGGGACGAAGCGTTCTGCCGCCAGCACCCGACCGATGTCGATCCCGGTGACCAGTCCGATCAGCCGCACGCAGAGCGCCTGGCCGACGAGCCCGAGGACGCCGAACACCAGCGTCCCCAGGAGGCCCTCGACGAGGCGCCCGGAGGAGGAGTAGATGGTCAGGACCACGATCAGGGCGATGGACACCACCCCGGCGGCTGCGATGGCCGCCGCGTTCGGCCGGCCGGCCATCACCAGCGTCCGCAGTGGCCCCGGCGTGGTCCAGTCGATGACGAAGAAGCCCAGCACCACCAGGGCCACCCCGAGGATCGTGTAGAGCGCGATGGCCGAAACGCCGTGACCGACGGTCGACCAGTATCCGGGTTCCAGACCGGCAGCCAGCATCGAAACTCCTAAGCGGGTCATAACTTAATACGGTGTGGCACAAAGGCTGAGATGTTGTCGGTGATCAAGCCAGGACTCTCGCGGATGCCCAGGCCGGCTGACTCGTCGCCGACGATCCAAGCCCCCAGGCATGGATGCATGTCGTCGAATTGCGGCAGCGGGTCGAACAACTGATACACAAAGCCTTCCGCCCCGTAGACGCCACCGGTCTCCATCTGGTAGCCGTGGGCCGCGACGGTGATGTTTCCGCCTTCGCGGCCGAGTTTGGGTTTACGCAGGTAGTCGGTGAGTTCGTGCGGTTCGTCGAGGTAGGTCGGTAGAAGGTTCGGATGCCCGGGATACATCTCCCACAGCACCGCCAGGATCGCCTTATTGCTCAGCAGCGTCTTCCACAGCGGCTCCACCCACATCGTTCCGGGCAGGAGATCCACTGCGCGGCGGCCGAATTCGTCGTCGAGCACCCACTCCCACGGGTAGAGCTTGAACACCGACGAGATCGGCGCCTCCTCGAGATCAACGAAGCGGTCGAGTTCGCTGTCGTAGCCGATCTGCTCGATCGCCAGGGCGACCGTGTGCAGGCCCGCTTCGGCCGCGCACTCCTGCATGTAGGCCAGGGTCACGTTGTCCTCGCCCGTCATATCGGCCGACGACCACGTGAAATGAGTTTCCTCGCCGGCCAGTCGCGGCCGGATCTCCTGCCAACGCTCGACCAGCCGCTCGTGCAGGGAGTTCCACTGGTCGTCCTGGGGGAAGACGTCGGTCTTCCAGTGCCACTGCAGGATCGCGGCCTCGAGCAACGTCGTCGGGGTGTCTGCGTTGTACTCCAGCAGAACCGGAGGACGCCTTCCGTCGTACCGCAGATCGAACCTGCCGAACACGTACGGGTCGCTGCGCCGCCAGGACTGCGCGATGGGCTCCCAGGTCCACTCCGGCAGCCCGAAGTCGCGGAATCGCTCCGTGAGCACCACCTGCTCGACCGCCTCCAGGCACATCGAGTGCAGCACCTCGACGCTGGCCTCCATGGACAGCACCTCGTCCATGTCGAACACGTAGTGCACCGACTCGTCCCAGTAGGGGCGAACCGAGCCGTCGCCGTAACGGGCCGGTTCGTCGAAGCACATGCCCTGGGCGGCGACGATCTGCTCCCAATCCGGCCGGGGAGCCCTGTGTTCCCGACGCACTCAGCCGCCGCCCGAACTGCCGACGCTCGACGACCCGAAGCCACCGCGACTGATCGTCGAGCCGGACTTGGTCCTGGCTGTGGTGCGGCTCGGCTGGGTCAGGGTTCCTCCGGTGGCGCGGGTACCCACACCGCCGTTCGAACCGCCGTAGTAGTAGCGGTACGGCGAACCCGCCCAAATGAAGATGCCGCCCACACCCGGGGTCCCCGACTGGCAGTAGTTGTCCGGCACCACCACGCCGCTTTCGTCCACACAGCTGGCCGTGACGTCCCGGTTGCCCTTGAACACCTGATAGCCGAGCGCAACCGCACCGACCACGCCGACCACGGCCACCGCCCCCATGAGGGTTTTCCTGTTCTGGACGCGTTTCCGCTCTGCGTTGGCGGCCTGCTCCGCGGCGAACTGCTCGGCGACTTCGCGTGCCTTGCGCGCCTTGTCCCGTGCCCGCGCCTCGGCGATGGTGGGCGGGCGCGGCCGGGTGACTCCCGGCTCCTGCGACCGGATGGTCCCGCGTTTAAGCGGCGCGGCAGTACTGAACGCGTAATCGGCATCGTCGGGACGCGGCGGATGCACCGCGTCGTTGTCTGGCTCGTTCTCCACGTCTTGCACCCCCGGGCCTGGATTGATTCGAACGACGATACCCGTAACGGGGAGAGCCCTCAGCGCCACTTCCACCCGGGTTCGGCCGGGCTACCCGCCTGGCTTCGGGACCAGTGTGCCGGTGAGGTGGTCATAGGCGACGTGGCAGTGCAGGCGGACGCCGGTGACCAGAGTGTCGTCGTCGGCGTAGAAGTGCGGGTTGTGGTTCATCGCCATCCCCCGCCCACCGCTGATGGGCCGCGGGTTGCCGTCGGCGTCCAGTTCGGTGTCTTGAACACCGAGGGTGACGTAGAGGCCGCCGTACCGGTTGACGAACTCCGAAACGTCGTCGTAGCCGAGGGTGGCTTGGGTCTGTACGACCTTGTCGGCGCCGACGACGCGTTCGAAGGTCGAGAGGCCTGCGGCCACCCAGTGCGGCTCGTTGTGCACCGCGGGCACGTCCTGCAGGTACTCAACGGTGGCTGAGCAGTTGTATGCCTGCGCGGAGTGGTCGGCCAGAGTCTCGAGTCGTCTTTTCACTTCGGCCATGTCGGATTCGACGGCGCAGCGGATGGTGCCCCATAGAGTCGTCGTCTGACCGATGATGTTGAATCGCCCGACGTCCTGGACGTGACCGATGCTGACGGTGATCGGGTCGAACGCACTGATCTGGCGGTAGAGCTGGCCGATCCCGGTGAGGATGGCGCCGACCGCGGGCATGGTGTCGATTCCCGCCCAGGGGGTGGAGCCGTGGACCTGCACACCGGTGATGACGATCTTGATCAGGCATGAGGCACCGAACTGGTTCCCGGGGCGATAGCCGATGTAGCCCTTCGGATACGGGGCCACATGGAAGCCGAAGGCCATCGTGGGTCTCGGGTCATCGCAGGCGCCTTCGGCGATCATCGCCAGGGCGCCGCCCTTCTCGTCGACGGGCGGGCCTTCCTCCGCCGGCTGGAAGACGAATAGGACTGTGCCCGGCAAGGATTCGCGATTGTCGGCCAGGACGGTGGCTGCTCCCAGCAGCATCGCGGTGTGGCAGTCGTGGCCGCAGGCATGCGAGACCGGAAACGGGCCGCCGGGGTAGTTCTCGTCGATCACCGTGGATGCGAACGGCACGCCGCACTCATCGGTGACAGGAAGTGCGTCGATGTCTGCGCGCAGCGCGATCACCCGGTCCCCGGTCTGACCGCCCTTGAGCACGCCGACCACGCCGTGCCCGGCAATTCCGGTGCGTACCTCGTCCAGGCCCAGCGATCGCAGCTGCTCAGCGATGAGTGCAGCGGTATTGACCTCGCGGTTGGACAGTTCGGGGTTCTGATGCAGGTGCTGACGCCACGCAATCACCCGAGCAGCAACCGCGCCAGAGGCGGCATCGAGCTCGGTGTACAAAGCGCTATCGGCCAATGTGACTCCTCAATCCAGTCCGCCAAGCGATTTCAGCCGCGGCTCGTATCACCAATCGTTTCACTTCTCCGGCGATCCCGGGTCAGCTGGTTTGGTGTGCCTGGCCGATTCCTGGACCACCTGAACCCGTGAAGACAGGTTGAGCTTGCTGTAGATATGGGTGAGGTGGGTCTGCGCTGTGCGCGGGGAGATGAACAGCCGCGCGGCGATGTCCTTGTTGGACAGGCCTTCGCCGAGGAGACGGACCACGTCGAGTTCGGCCGGTGTCAACGATTCCCATCCGCTTGATGGCCGCTTGCGCTCTCCGCGACCCCGTTGGGCGAACGCGATGGCCTCGGCGGTGCTCAGTGCTGCACCCTCTGACATGGCGGTCTCGAACGCCTCCGTACCCAACGACTCGGCAAGAGCAGCAACTGTCGCGGCGTGGTCCCCGTCGAACACCGCAAAGCGGGCCTGCTGCTGACGGCGGCGAATACCTTGCGCAGCTCCGAGCAATCTCGCTGCTCGTCCGGGAGTGTCGGAGGCGGCTACCGCAGCCAGGCACTCGAAGGCGTCCGGTACACGCAGATGCCCCCCCGTGCGCTCGGCCGCATCCAGCGCGTCGTGCGCATCCCGTTCGGCTTGATGAATTTCTCCCTGCGCCAGGGCTACCCGGGCACGGGTACTGAGCGCAAGTACCTGGAAGGCTCCGGGGCACCCTGCGACATTCTCGTCAGCCCATCGGCGTGCGCCTGCGATATCGCCACAGGCCAACATCGTTTCCGCCTGGGGCAAAATGCATCTGATGAACAACTCCTTTCGCGCATAGGTGTTCCGGAGGGCGGCATCGCACTGCCGCGCCGCCGCAGCCGCATCATCCCGGACAAGTGCCACCCCCGCCAGGACCACGTAGGCGCTGTCTTCGTGAAATCCACCGAGGTCCGAGGCGATGTCCAGCGCCGCCATCTCCGCGGACTCCCCCGCCTCAGCATCACCCATGAAGACGAACGCCTGGCCCAGCGTCATCAAGCCGAAAGCCTCCATCGGACGGTCACCGTCGACACGAGAATCGGCGACGACGGACGCTGCAAGCTGGGCGGCCTCGGGCAATCGGCCCTGGACGAGATAGCCGTTGCTCAGGAAAACCCGACAGTATCGGGACATGAAACCGTCACCCAAGGCGTCCGCGACCTGACACCCCTGCGTGCCGCTGTCCTCTGCCAGCCCAAGCTGTCCGGCGGAGAAGCCGGCGAACGTGCTGTACCCGAGTGCTTCACCGAGTATCGCCCGCTCGCCGCAGCGACTCGACAGATCGACAGCCCTGGCCAGGTAGGCGCAGGCAACCTCAGGCTGGTCCCAGCTCAGCATTCCGCATGCCATCATCGTGCGCGCGATGAGCGCAGGATCCTCAGTCCCGCCGGCGGCCGTCAGCGCGTCTTGCGCGCGCTCGAGGCTCGCCGGCGCTGCCAGCCATACCGCGAGCTGGGCCGCGTCGGCAACGCCAGTCACCCACACAGCGGGCGCAACCTGACTGTCTCGGTATCGATCGTCGGTGAAGACCGCTTCGAAACCCATTGCGCCCTCGCGGAATCTTCCGCGTTTGAGCCACAGTTGCCTCAGCGCGGACACCATCGCCAGGGCTGTCTCGAAGTCTGCGTTCTCACAACTCCAGGCATAGGCCGCCCGGAGATTGTCCATCTCGATTTCCGCCCAGGGAATGAGAGGTGTTCCATCGCCGTGAGTTTCGGACTGCAGCCGGGACGCGGCCATCGCGAAGTAGTCACGGTGACCGGTGCGGACACCGTCGGCCTCCCCGGATGCGGCGAGCTTTTCCAGGGCATATTGGCGGACGGTCTCCAGCAGGCGGTAGCGCATGCTCACACCGGTGTCATCGGCGACGATGAGCGACTTGTCGACGAGAAGGCCGAGGACGTCGATGAGTTGCGCGCGCTCGGAGTCCGTTTCGGCTCCGACCGCAGTGGCGGCATCGAGGTCGAAGCCTCCCGTGAACACCGCCAAGCGTCGCAGAAGGATTCGCTCGGTCTCGGTGAGCAGCGAGTGGGACCAGTCGATGGACGCCGAGAGGGTCTGCTGGCGGCGCACCGCGGTGCGTGCTCCGCCGGTGAGCAACCGGAAGCTGCTGCGCAGGCTGTCGAGGATTTGCGGCAGGGATAGGGTTCGTGTTCGGGCTGAAGCCAATTCGATGGCCAGCGGCATGCCGTCGAGGCGCCGGCAGATCTCGGCGATCGTCGTCCTCTGCTGCGGATCCGGCACGAACTCGGGCCTGGCCTTGCGGGCACGATCAACGAACAACTCGACCGCCTCGTCGTCGATCGACAGCGACGGCACTACCCAGATCAGCTCGCCGGGGATTCCCAGTGGCTCACGACTGGTGGCAAGCACCGTGACCTCGGGGCCGGTGCGTGCGATGTCCATGACCAGCTCACTGCAGGCGTCGAGCAAATGCTCGCAATTATCCAGCAGGACAAGCAGTCTGCGGCCGGTCACGAATTGGCGGATCGATTCCATGGTGGTGCGACCAGGTTGATCGGTCAGTTCCAGGGAGCGGGCGACTGCGACCGTAACCAAGGCGGGTTCGGTGATCGGCGCCAGATCGACGAAGAACACATTTCCGTCGAAGTCTGGTTCGACGTCCGCGGCGACCTGGACCGCCAGCCGGGTCTTGCCTGCTCCGCCGGCCCCGGTCAGGGTCAGAATGCGGTTGTCCCGCAACTGCTCCGCGATGGCGCCGATGTCGTCGGCCCGGCCGACGAAGCTGGTCAGCTGCACCGGAAGCCGTGACTGCCGCACCTCCGCCGCGACCCGAAGCGGGGGAAACTCGGCCCGCAGATCGGGGTGGTTGAGTTGGATCACCCGTTCCAGGCGCGGGAGATCCCGCAGGGGATGGCAGCCCAGATCCGTCAGCCAAGCATCGGCGGGCAGCCGGTCGAGCACCATCGCCTCGGTCGCCCCCGACAAGACGGTCTGCCCGCCGTGGGCGAGATCGCGGAGCCGGGCCGTGCGGTTGATCGTCGGTCCGGCGTAGTTGGCGTCGTCGCGCAGTTGGATCTCCCCGGTGTGCACTCCGATACGCAAGCTGACGGGATCGAAGGAAGCCAGCTGCAGGGCCAGCGCACACGCCACCGCGTCGCTGGCTTTGGCGAACGCAACCACGAAGCTGTCGCCCTCGCCTTGCTCCAGCGGTCGTACCCCGTTGTATCGGGGCACCAGGTCCGAGACCACCGAGTTCAGATGCGCGATCGCCGCCGCCATCTGCTCGGGCTGGCTCTCCCACAACCGGGTGGAGCCCTCGACGTCGGCCAGCAGCAGCGTCACCGTTCCTGTCGGTAACTCGCTCACGGACAGATCTCCCCAGTCCAGCGGCACAATTTCGGCGTAGTTGTTCATGCTAGCCAGCGTTCCTGCCATCAGTCCGCACAACATCGGCACAACTGCGTAGATCCGCCGTCCAGAGGTACGTAGATACCGGAAATACGACCCCACACGGGGTTCGCCTACGCGTTATGGCGGATTTCTCCGGGCCCTCGACGTCAGAGAGTCGACGTACCCGATCCGGAGGAGCCCATCATGACCACCGCCACCGCCACCGCCGAAGCGCCAAGCGTCTTCGACGCCGACCTGCCCACGCTGGACTACCACGGCCTGTCCGACGCCGGCCAGGCGCACGCCCAACTCGCCGAAACCAGGATGCAGGCCGCCATCGGACTGGGTCCCTACGGACCGGAGATCCTGCGCTATGCCGACGTTCACACCGTGTTGCGCGATCCCCGGTTCGTCAACCCGCCCGCCTTGGGACTGGATTCCCAGGGCATCACGGCCGGGCCGCTGTGGGACCGCGCCACCGCCAGCATCCTCGCCGTCGACGGCTCCGCCCACAGCCGGCTACGCCGACTGGTCGCCAAGGCGTTCTCCCCCCGCGCCATCACCCGCCTGCACACCGTGGTCCAACAGACCGCCACCGGACTGGTCGACGCCCTGGCTGCGACCGGGTCCGGCGATATCGTCGGCGACATCTCACGGCCCTACCCCACCCCGATCATCTGCGCCCTGCTCGGCGCCCCTCCCCAGGACTGGAATCTGTTCTCCGCGTGGGCTGATGCGATCATGAAGATCTTCGACTGGAACCTCGTCCACGACGGACCCATCATCGAAGCGGCCTGGGACGAGCTCGACTCCTACCTGGAAAGCATGGTGGCACAGCGACGCACGACCCTGACCGACGACCTGATCTCTGAGCTGATCCGCGCCGAGGACGACGGCGACAGGCTTTCCCACAGCGAATTGCTGATGCTCGCCGGTTCGCTGCTGGCCGCCGGCACCGACACCACCCGCAACCAGTTCGCCGCAGCCATCGAGTGCCTCATCGACAACCCCGACCAATGGGACCTCCTGGCGGCCCAGCCAGACCTCGCCGGCCAGGCCGTCGATGAGCTGATGCGCTTTTACCCCGTGGTCTTCGGGACGATGCGCTGCGCCGTCGTCGATGTCGAGATCGCCGGGGTCACGATCCCCGCCGGCACCCTCGTGATCGCGAACACCGCTGCCGCCAACCGTGACCCCGCCATCTTCGACGAACCCGCGCGACTGGACATCACCCGCCGAGACCGCAGTCCCATCATGACTTTCGGTGGCGGCACGCACTACTGCCTCGGGGCACACCTGGCACGCCTCGAACTCACCGAAGGGCTCCGAGCCATCACCACCCGCTGCCCCCGACTCCACCGCGCCGGACCTGCACCATGGAAGCAACTGACCGGGGTCACCGGACCGACCACCCTGCCCGTCACCACCAGCTGATCCCGCAGTGCAACCACCCATCTGCCGGGCACGCGTAGGGTGGCGTTCAGTCCGAGGAACACCACAGCAGGGAGCCCCCATGGCAGAAGAAACGACCCCCTCTGACGAACCTCAGGTGCGCCGGGATGTGCTGCCGATCCCCGATACCCAGCATGTCGGCCTCACCACCTATGACGCCAAAGACCCCAACACCAGCTATCCCCCGATCACCACACTGCGCCCGCCCAAGGGCGCCCCCAACGTTCTGATCGTCCTCATCGACGACGTCGGCTTCGGTGCATCCTCCGCCTTCGGCGGGCCGTGTCACACCCCGGTCGCCGAACGGCTTGCCGGTGAGGGGTTGAAGCTCAACAGGTTCCACACGACCGCGCTGTGCTCACCCACCCGCCAGGCCCTTCTCACCGGACGTAATCATCACTCCGTCGGTATGGGTGCCATCACCGAGATGGCGACCTCCGCCCCCGGCAACAGCAGCATCCGGCCCAAGAACAAAGCCCCGTTCCCGGAGACACTGCTGCTCAACGGATACTCGACGGCCCAGTTCGGCAAGTGCCACGAGGTCCCCCTGTGGGAGGTGTCCCCGGTGGGCCCGTTCCACCAGTGGCCCACCGGGTCAGGGTTCGAATACTTCTACGGGTTCGTCGGCGGCGAAGCCAACCAGTATTACCCGGGCCTGTACGAAGGCACCACCGCCGTCGAACCTCCGCGCACCCCCGAAGAGGGCTATACCCTCACCGATGACCTTGCCGATCACGCGATCACCTGGGTGCGCCAGCAGAAGGCCCTGGCACCGGACAAGCCGTTCTTCATGTACTTCGCCCCCGGGGCCACCCACGCACCCCACCACGTGCCCGCAGAGTGGTCGGACAAGTACCGCGGTCAATTCGACGCGGGCTGGGATGTTCTGCGCGAGAAGATCTTCGAACAGCAGAAGAAGCTGGGGGTGATTCCCGCCGATGCCGAGTTGACCAAGCGTCATGATGAAATCCCCGCGTGGGACGAGATGTCCGACCGAATCAAGCCGGTACTGGCTCGGCAGATGGAGATTTACGCGGGCTTCCTCGAACAGGTCGATAACGCGGTGGGACGGGTGGTCGAGGCGATCACCGATCTCGGCGCGCTCGACGACACCCTGATCTACTACATCATCGGCGACAACGGCGCCTCCGCCGAGGGCACTCCGAACGGCTGTTTCAACGAGATGTGCACCCTCAACGGCATGGGCGGCATCGAGACCGAAGAGTTCCTGCTGTCCAAGATCGACGACTTCGGCACTCCGGACGCCTATAACCACTACGCCGTCGGCTGGGCGCACGCCCTGTGCACGCCGTACCAGTGGACCAAGCAGATCGCCTCACACTGGGGCGGCACCCGCAACGGCACGATCGTCCACTGGCCAAACGGCATCTCGCAGAAGGGCACGACCCGCAGCCAGTTCCACCACGTCATCGACGTCGCCCCCACCATCCTCGAGGCCGCCGGCATCCCCGCTCCGTTGTATGTCAACGGAATTCAGCAGGCCCCCCTCGAAGGTGTCAGCATGCTGCCCACGCTGCGCGACGGCAACGCCCCGGAATCCCACCTGGTCCAGTACTTCGAGATCATGGGCAACCGCGGCATCTACCACCGGGGCTGGACGGCGTGCACCAAACACCGCACACCCTGGAAGGCCGACACCCCGCCGCCCTTCGACGCCGACGTCTGGGAACTCTACGGCCCCGACGACTGGACCCAGTCCCGCAACCTGGCTGCCGATAAACCTGAGAAACTTGCTGAGCTGCAACGGCTTTGGCTCATCGAAGCGGTCAAGTACAACGTGGTCCCGATCGATGACCGCGGCTTCGAGCGGATCAACCCCGACATCGCGGGACGGCCGACCCTGATCCGCGGCAACAGCCAGTTGCTCTTCCCCGGGATGCGGGTCAGCGAAGGGTCGATGATCAGCATCAAGAACAAGTCCCACCAGGTGACAGCCGACATCGTCGTCCCCGACGACGGCGCGGCCGGCGTCATCGTCACCCAGGGTGGCCAGGTCGGCGGCTGGTCGCTCTACGTCCATGACGGCCGGCTCACCTACTGCTACAACTTCTTCGGCATCAAGCACTTCATCGTCAGCGCCGACGAACCGCTGCCGGCGGGCAAGCACCAGGTGCGCATGGAATTCGCCTATGACGGCGACGGCTTGGCCAAGGGCGGCGACGTCATCCTCTACTGCGACGGGGAACCCGTCGGTAGCGGCCGGGTCGAAGCGACCATCCCGATGGGCTTCTCCGCCGACGAAGCCTGCGACGTCGGCTGCGATACCGGCTCCCCGGCCTCTCCGGATTACGGCCCGTCCGGTAACCGTTTCACCGGATCGATCGACTGGGTGCAGATCGACATCGGCGAGGACGGCCACGATCACCTGATCGCGCCGCAGGACCGGCTCAAGCTGGCGATGGGAAAGCAGTAGGAATCCGGATCGCCCCTGTTTCACACCCGCGCAAGCTCGAACAGCGGAATCACCCGGGTGGTCTTGGCCTGGTACTCGCCGAAACCCGGAGCCGCGGCGACGATCTGGATGAAGACCGCGTCGCGCTCGTCAGCGGGCAGCTCGCGGGCGGTCACGTCATAGGCCTCGGTACCGACCTCGATGTAGGCGCTCGGATTGGCACGCAGGTTGTGCACCCAATGCGGATTGGTGTCGGAGCCGGCCTTTGAGCCGACGATGACGATCCTGCCATCGATGGCGAAGTAGGCCAACGGTTCAGCCTTGGCAGTAGCATTTCCCCATCATGATTCCGCCGCAGAAGCAGATGACGGGAATGCTCGGCCACCCCGTGGCTGAGAATCCGATCGACATCATGTTCGACGCCGTCTACGCCCACTATGGGTTGAACTGGCAGTTCTGGAAGAACGACATCGCCGACGAGCACGACCTCGCTCTGGCCATCGCAGCATTGCGGCCCCTGGGCTATCGCGGTGTGGGAATCACGGTGCCCTACAAAGTCGCGGTGATCCCCCTTCTCGATGACGTCGACGACGACGTCCGCGCCATCGGGGCCGCCAACTACCTCACCATCGAGGACGGCCGCCTGATCGGCCACAACAACGACGGCAAGGGGGTCGTCCGGGCCATCGAGAAGGTGGCCCCCCTGCGCGGCCAACGGGTGGTGATGCTCGGGGCAGGCGGGGCCGGCCGGGCCATGGCGGTCGAGATGGCCTGGGCTGGTGCGGCGCATCTGACACTGGTCACTCGTCGGGAGGCGCAGGGCCAGGAGGTGGCCGACATCGTGCGACAGGCATCCGGTGTCCCCTGCGACTGGCAGGAGTGGAACAACCCGGTTCGGGTCCCCGAGGGCACCACACTGCTGATGAACGCCACTCATCTCGGGTGCGCCCCTGAACTGGAACCCGTTCCCGTCCATTGGGATTCAGTGGACTCCGCGTGTGTCGCGGTGGACGTCATCACCAATCCGCGCATCACCCCGTTCCTGGCCACGGCGCGCGAACGCGGATGTGTATGCGTCGACGGGGTCGAGATGCTGGTGCAGCTGGCCATGCAGATCTTCACGCGCTGGACCGGCGTCACGCCCGAGGAATCCGTGTTCCAGACGGCGGTGGCCGAGGCCCTCGGGGAAGACGGCCGTTCCGCCTGACGCGGCGAGTCCTATCTCCGGGATCCGAACCATTTCTGCTCGAGCAATTCGTACTCGCCGTCCTCCTGAACGGACAGCAGCGCCTGATCGGCCTGTTTGGCGAGTTCGCTGCCCAGCGGGAACGCGATCCCGTAGTCCTCGTCCTTGAAGACCGAACTCGCGATCTCGGCGATCCCGGCACCGTCGTGGGCGACGTAGTACTCCAGGACCGGTGAGTCGAAGACCACCGCCTCGAATCTCCCCTTCTTCATCCCCGCGTAGCAGTCCTCGATCCGCGGCAGGCCGGTGTATTCGACACCGAGTTTGCCCAGCGCCGGCGGCGAGGTTGTGTTGGCGACAGTGCACACCTTCTTGCCGACAAGATCTGCGGGGGTACTGATCTGGGAGTTGATCTTCTCCACCGTGAGATTAGAGGTCAGGATTGCGGTGTAGTACGCAATGAAGATGATGCTGACGAACGTCCACAGAATGCTCACCGCGCGGATCGGCCAATGCCGTTCGGGCATTTCGACGGGCGCGTCGGCCAGCGTCCCAAGACCCCATCCGAACGCCTGAAAAATGCCGGGGAAGTAGGACCTCGACATCCCGGAATCGGGGTCACGGCGCTCCAGCAGCCAGATGACATGAGCGGGAAGGATCGTCAGGGTCAGCGCCGCGAAAAACCAGACCAGCATCATCTTGGAGAACAACAGCCGGAGGAAATCGGTCAGGCCGGGCTGGGTTCGCTGCGTACTGTCGGCCGGAACAATGATCTGCAGACCGGCGGCGATGATCGGCTGAGAGAAGTCGAAACGCTTCGTCCTTTCGGAGGTGATGGAGATGTTGCAGGCCGCCATGTCGGCCCGGCCCTCGGCGACGGCCCGCATGATCCCCTGCACATCGCCGACGTCGATGTAGGTGAACTCCCAGCCAGTGCGCTTCGCGATCTGATCCAGCAGGTCGATCGTGAAGCCGGACTTGACGCCTGCCTGCGTTGTGATGACGAAGGGTTCGAGATCGTAGGTGGCGACGGTCAGGGTGCGCGGTGCGGCGCGAGCAGTCGTGGCCAGTCCCGGAAATCCACCCATTGCCGACACCAACAGCAGCACTACAACGATGGCGCGCATACGTGACAGCACCGCCGAACGATACCGGCCCGGTCCGGCACGATGGCCGAGAGCTGACCCCACGCTAGGATTCGCCCGTGACACTCCAGACTGCCGAATGGGTCACCGTCGGTGTCCTGATCGTTCTCCTGGTACCCGCGCTGATCTACCTGTTCGGGTCGTTTTTCCTGATGTTCTCCCACGTCGAGCCCCGCCCGGGCCAGAGCCATGCACGCTCGATGATGCGCGAGTTGTACTACGTGCTCATCACCCAGCCGATGATCCCGCTGTTCTTCTTCATCGGCCGCAAACTCGGGCCGGGCGACGGTGTCCCGGTGGTGTTCGTGCACGGCTACTTCCAGAACCGCGCCGACTTCTGGTGGATGGCAAAGCAATTCCGCAAGGCCTCCAAGGGGCCGCTGTACGGCTTCAACTATGCCTGGTGGAACCCGGTCGACAGCAACACCCCGAAGCTGGCGCGGTTCGTCGAACGGGTCTGCGCCGAGACCGGAGCCGACCAGGTCGACCTGATCGCGCACTCGCTCGGAGGGCTGGTGTGCCTGGAGTACGCCCACTCCCCCGCCGGCCTGAGCCGCGTGGCGCACTGCATCACTGTCGGCACCCCGCATGACGGGGTGGTGTGGCGGGGCCCCATCCTCGGCAAGGTGGCCGGAGACCTGCGCGACGGCGGCCGCGACCGGATCCTGGTGACACCGACGCTGAGCGTTTACTCGACGCACGACAACATCGTCCACCCACCGAGGACCAGCGAACTGTCCTCCCGCGGCGGTGACGATGTGGCCGTCGAGGGCTTGGGGCATCTGTCGCTGCTGTATTCGCCGGAGGTCACCCGCGTTCTCCTGAAGTACATCGACGACGACCTCAACCGGAACACCGCCGAGCAGTGACCCGCCGGTTCGTCGACCTCTCGGTACCGTTGCAGGCCGGAATCGCCTCCGACCCGCCCGGCCACCTCCCCGAGATCGACTACTACGACCATCGCCAGACCGCCGAGGAGGTGGTGGCGTTCTTCCCCGGCGCGACCATCGACGACCTGCCCAACCGGGAGGGCTGGGCCATCGAACGGGTGCGGATCACCACCCACAACGGCACCCACCTGGATGCGCCGTACCACTACGCCTCGACGATGGATGGCGGCAAGCGGGCCATCACGATCGACGAGGTGCCCCTGGAATGGTGTCTGCAACCGGCGGTCAAGTTGGACTTCCGTCACTTCGACGACGGCTACGTCGTCACGCCGGCGGACGTCGAGGCCGAACTCGACCGTATCGGCCACGAACTGCGGCCGCTGGACATCGTGCTGGTGAACACCAGCGCCGGAACGCATTACGGCCAGCCCGACTACGTCGGCAAGGGCTGCGGCATGGGCCGGGCGGCCACGCTGTACCTGTTGGAGCGTGGCGTGCGACTCACCGGCACCGATGCCTGGAGTTGGGACGCGCCGTTCTCCTACACCGCGCAGCGGTACGCGCAAGACCACGACGCGTCGATCATCTGGGAAGGCCATCGGGCCGGGATCACCATCGGCTACTGCCACATCGAGAAGCTGCACAACCTCGAATCGCTGCCCGCCCACGGCTTCGAGGTGTCCTGCTTCCCGGTGAAAATTCATGCCGCATCGGCAGGCTGGACCCGCGCGGTGGCGATCTTCACCGATTGATTCCGCGAGAGTTGACCCGCGTCAGGTGATCAGCCCGATCGCCCGGGCCGAGAGCATTCCCAACACCGAGATCGCGATGGTCACCTGCAGCATCATCCCGAGTTGAACCGAAACCCGCAGTGGCACCGGCAAAGTAGGCCCGAACGTGCTCGCGGTGTTGAACGACAGGAACACGTAATCGACGATGCCCGGGGTCCAGTTCTCCAACGTGGAGAAACGTACCGAGTCGTGGGGAAAGACCAGGGCCGGGTGTGCGCCATCCTCGGAGAAGTCCTCACACCGGAAGCGGTGGTCGAATCGCCAGTACCAGGCGGTGAACACCGCGACGTTCTGCACGTACACCAACATCGAGGAGAGAAGCAGGTAGGAGGGGTTGTTCTCCTTGTCGAACAGGCTCGCCACCAGGCTCACAGCGTTCACCGACAGTGCGAGCACGCTCAGTGCCAGGGTGGCATCGAAGAACCGCATGAATGTCCGGCGCCGCGGGGTGAACCACAGGACCAGCGCGGCGACTGCGGTGCCCAGTGCCACCGGACTGGTCCAGATGTCGAGCCACTGCCGCGCCTCAACCAGGAACGACGGCGACGGATCGGTCAGGAGCAGCGACCTCGAAGTGGCGAGGTCGAG
>CAIOYU010000540.1 GCA_903862565.1 uncultured Actinomycetes bacterium
CGCCCCTAGGCTCGGGTGCGTGCCAGACCCCAGCTCGTGGAGCCAACGGGTGCGCTCCCTGCTACGCGGGTCTCACACCGTTCCCCGTACCCGCTTCACCGCACCGACGGTGTGGCGGCCCACGCCGGCGTCGCTGACCGCGCTCATCGTCGGGCTGTGGCTCTTCGGCACGGGCGACGCCCTCATCCTGGCCTCCCATCTCGGCGGCGCACCATGGTCGGTACTGGCTCAGGGCATCAGCACGCGCAGCGGACTCGGAATCGGGTGGACCACTCTCGGCGTCTCGATATGCGTTCTAGCGCTATGGATTCCGCTGCGGCAGCGGCCCGGCCTCGGAACGGTGATGAACATCGTGGTGATCGCACTCGCCATCTTCGCGCTGCTGGTGGGTCAGTTCGTCGCCCTCGGACTCGCCTTCGTGCACCGGCTGTCTCCATACGACGGGCGCCTCCTCAACGAGGACGAATTCCCGCCGGGCGAGGAATGACTCCGTCGTGCGACTTACCTCCCACCCGCGCCCGCTACCTGAGGCAGTTCTAAGGTGAAACTTATCAGTAGATAAGAACTGGCATGAGTCTTGACGAAGGCGAGAGCGGGCAGACATGCACCACACCGATCCCATACCCACGACCCTGCGCATGCTTCCGCCCGAGTTCGGCGGCATTGCCGCTCCCATGACCGCAGCCCATTCCAAGCTCGTCGCCTGGATCGGCGCCTCGGCCGTCGCGCTCGGCGTCGGCGCCGCACTGGCCGCGATGCCGGCGGTGGCGGCCGCCGACTCGACAGGGTCGGCAGGTTCCACCGGATCGTCGACGTCGGTCAACCGGGCACCCACCAAATCGCCGCGCGCGGCGGCACACGCAGGCCCCGCACGGGCTGAATCCCGTTCGCATTCAACGCCTTCGGCTCCTGCCGGCTCCTCGCCGCGTGCCGTGGCGCCCGCAGCCGCGCTGCGGACAGCCACCCGCACGTCCTCCCTTGTGGCGGCCACACCGGTGTCCACATCCGCCTCCCCCGCTGTTGTCGCGCTGTCGGCGGTCGCGGTGACCAGCGCGGCCCCGGCGTCGTCGGCCCACGTGTCGGCCTCAGCAGTCGCCGCTCCGACGGCAGCCAGGGTCGGCGGCGGCCTCGACTCCCTGCTGAGCGTCTTCTTCAGCAACGGCACCGCCGATCACCCCAACGCCGGAATCCTGATGGGCAACGGCTTCTCCTACACCACCGCCACGTGCGCCGCGGACACCCGGTGCGACGGCGGCAAGAGTGGGATGATCGGCAACGGCGGCAGCGGATTCAACGGCGGAAACGGCGGCGCCGCAGGCTGGTTCGGCAACGGCGGCAATGGGGCCGCGGGCAACGCCGAGATCCACAACGGCGCCGGCGGCAACGGCGGACGCGGTGGCCTGCTCGCCGGAAACGGCGGCAACGGCGGTGCCGGCATCCGAACCGACGCAGACGCCACGGGCGGTGCCGGCGGATCGGCCGGGCTGATCGGCAACGGCGGCAACGGCGGGAGCGCCGGTGCGGCCTGGGGCGCGACCGGTGCCGTCGGCGGGCACGGCGGCAACGGCGGTGTGCTGCGGGGCAATGGTGGCAACGGCGGCATCGGTGGCGACGCCATCGAGTTCCTTGGCACCGGCGGATCCGGCGGTGACGGCGGCAACGCCGGCTTCCTGTCGATCGGCGGCGTGGCGGGCAACGGTGGGACCGGCGGCAAAGCCCACTACGCCGGAAACGGTGGAGACGGCGGAAGCGGCGGCGCGCTGTCGCTGTTCGCCATCGGCGGCAACGGCGGCAACGGCGGCGACTGCCCCAGCCTGGGCAACCAAGACGACACCGCCGGCAACGGCGGGCACGGCGGCCGAGGTGGCTTCTGGGCGGGTAACGCCGGCAACGGTGGCGTCGGCGGGTACGGCAGTGGCGACGGTGGCGACGGCGGAAGCGTCGGCCTGCTGTCGGTCTACGGCCGCGGCGGCAATGGCGGTGCGGGCGGAACCGGTCAGACCGGACGAATGGGCGACAACGGAATCTTCGACGATCCCGACGGCGGAACCGGTTTCGAGGGCACCATCGGCGCCAGCGGCGGCGACGGCGGAAACGGCAGCACGGTGTTCGGCACCGGCGGCGGCGGCGGAGCAGGCGGCCCCGGCGGCTGGGGCGGTGCCGGCGGTAACGGATTCAGTTACAACGCAGAGCAATACACGGTCATCAGCGGAGACGGCACTTTCGGCGGAAACGGTGGCCTCGGCGGCGACGGCGGGCCGGGCGGAGCGCAGGGCGGCACAGGCGGCAAGGGCGCATACCTCTTCTTCATCGCGTCCAACGGGATCGCGGGCACCAGCGGAATCGGCGGCCAGGGCGGCCGCGGCGGCAACGGCGGCGTCGGAGGCGAGACTCTCGACGGCACCGCCGGCGGAGGCAACGGCGGCCTGGGCGGCAACGGCGGCAAGGGCGGCACGGGCGGCCTGAGCAGCGACGGCGGCCCCGGCGGTTGGGGCGGCAAGGGCGGCCTGGGCGGGAAGAGTCCCGCACTCGGCGGCAACGGCGGCCTCGGCGGAAACGGCGGCCAGGGCGGCGCTGGCGGGGCGGCCACCGGGGGCACGAAGGCCGGCGTCGGCGGCGACGGCGGACCCGCGGGCACCGGGGGTCCGGGCGGTGCCGGCACCGAACCGAACGGCTGGGGCGGAAGAGGCGGCAGCGGTGGCAACGGCGGCAAGGGTGGAAACGGCGGAGGCACCGGCGCCGTCGGCGGCGGCGGCGGACGTGCAGGCGGATTCGGCTTCGGCGGAAACTCCAGCGGCGTGGGCAGACCCGGGGACAGCGGTTCTCCCGGCCAGCCCGGAGACCCGGGCAACCCCCCGCCGCTGGTTGCCCTAGCACCGGCAGCCGATGTCCCCGCCGAGGCCGCCTCGGTCGTGAAAACTGCTGCGGCAGTGGCATTCATGACAGCGAGCCATCCGGCCGCCGCGGCCACCGCGTCGGCGCTGGGCACGCTCGGATCAATCTGGAAAGAACTGGCCAACCAGCTGGCCTACATCTTCTTCAACGCCGCTCCCACACTGGCACCCGACTGGGGCCAGGGGCGGAATTCGGTGATCTACGGCCAACTGAACGCCAAGAGCAACAATGCATTCGGGCTGACCTATTCGCTGAAGGTCCTTCCGAAGTACGGCACCGTCGACATCAACCAGACCGACGGCACTTACATCTACACCCCGAATGAGATCTTCCAGAAGGCCGGGATCAGCGACACGTTCACGATCACCGTCGACAACGGAGCCAAGGCCAAGCGGCCGGGATTCGGCGGCTTCGTTCAGGGAGTCCTGCACTCGGCGGCCATCGCCGTCGGCACCGCCAAGCCCGACACCGTCGACCAGCAGATCACCGTAACCGTCAGCGGGAACGGCCAATACGGCGGAAACGTCGAAGAATTGGCGAAACTCCATGTGCAGCAGAGCTATTGGAACTGCGTGCTGATGGCCTCTGCTATGGCCGCGGCCCAGGTCACCAAGACCACGACCGTGGACCAGGACATCGTGGTGCAGTGGGCCAAGGATCTTGACAGCGTGGTGATCCCGGGCCGCAAGATGTTCCTCAGCGAGCGGCTCAACGTCGGCGCCTTCCCCCGGGATGCCGTGGTGCTGATGGAGGATCACTACCCCGTCACGGCCGCGAACACCATCTACGGCGACTGGACCTACGACGCCAACGGCCGGAGATTCGCCACGGCGACGGCCGCCGACGGACAGCGGGCGCTCAACGACATGTGCGCGGCATTGGCGCAGGGCTACGCCATCACCGCCGCTATCAACAACAACGCCCTGTACGACTCGGGAACCTCGAACGCCAACTACACCAACTACAACCACCAGATCCAGGTGCTCAAAGTGGACAACGCCACCGGCAAGATATGGGTCAACGACAGCGCCCTGGAGAGCGGGGGCACG
>CAIOYU010000541.1 GCA_903862565.1 uncultured Actinomycetes bacterium
CTCGCCGCCGGCAGCGGCCAGCAGTGCCGATCCGATCGTGTCGGCGTCGTCGGCGCGGCCAGGCACACACCAGGCGGGCAGCAGCACGTGCGTGCGCCGGCACGCAGGACCGGTGCAGCGTGCCCGCGCCGGGCGCAGCTTGCGCACACCCCCGCCGCGGGTACGCACCGACCGCCACCGCGAGAAGCCATCCTTGCGCGACCAGCGACCCTGTCGGCTCCGGCGATCGCTGACAGCGAGGTCAACATAGCGTCAGCCTTGGTGTCGCGAGTAGCGGTCACGAAATCTGACTTTCACTGTGGCCCTGAAGGAATCAGGGAAATAACGTCATCCCAGTATCGACCGGCTAATCCGGGCTGAAGGGACCGCACTGCTGGGGCGGAGAGGTTAATCGTTGGGGCGTTTGCCTTTTTAGCTTTCTTCGACGGACCCGAACGGTGGTCGCTACCCGTGGCGAACCTGAAGAACAGCCGCGATTCATACACGATTCATACGGAGAAATAACCGAGGACAAAAAAAATTGGGGAACGATCCTTTTCCTAGGGGTCTGTCAGTTGAGGCCTAGCTGGAACACATCGGAATTCGATGGCTTTCACAACTTCAAACCGGTGAACTCTGAAAGGTTTTTGTGATGACGAATAGGACAAAGAAGGCAGTCCGGACCGGTGCTGCAGCGTTTGCGGTGGGGCTGTTTTTGGCTGGGCCGCAGGTAGGGGTGGCTGCCGCTGATGGTGGTGGGGACAGCGGACCGGCCACGGCGGCGGGTGCCGGTGATGCGGGTTCAGGCGCGGTGAAGGCCCCCGCCGGCCGTGGTGCGGTTAAGTCCGGTGGGGCGGTGGGGCGTGGTACGCCAGGTTCGGCGCGTTCGGCGCCGAGTGGTCCGGCGGTGAAGGCTCCGGCTCCGGCGGCGGCGCGGGCGGCGCGCCCAGCGGCGGCGGTGCCCGCGGCGCGGCCTGTTCCGCGCGCTGGTGTGGCCCAGTCGGTGCTACAGCCCTCGGCCCCGGCAGTGGCTGTGGCGGCCGAGTCTGCGGCACGCGCTGCTGTCGCGACGGGCCCGGCCAGCGTTGATGGTGCTGCGCCGGTGGCGCGTCGAGCGGCTTCTGGTGCGGCGGCGGTGGCTGGTTCGCCGCAGGCCAGTGCGGCGGCGGCGCCGGTTGCGGCTCCGGCGCAGGCGGTCTCGGCGCGTGACCGGGTGGTCGCCGCGGAACGAAAATTCTTCAACACCGTCGCGAACTGGCTGTCGGGTCTGCCGTCGAGTGACCTGACGAGCTCCCTTGAGGGTGCTCTGCTGATGGTTCGCCGGAACTTCTTCAACATCGCCCCCGGTGTCACGCTCTCGCCGCAGACGACCTCCAAGACCGACGGCAAGATCCGGGGCCGTGTCAACGCCTTCGACCTCGATGGTGACACCTTGAGCTTCACCGTGGCCGCCGCTCCTACGTCGGGGACGGTGGAGGTTCTTGCTGACGGACGGTACGTCTACACCGCGGGGGCGGGTTTCACCGGGACGGACTCCTTCGTCGTGGCGGTCGCTCCGCAGGATCCAGGCCGTAATGTGCTGGCCCCGCGTGCGTCCACCGCCCGTGAGGTAACGGTGAACATCGGTGGCGCCCAGACCCATTCCGACCCGGCCGACGTCGCGGTGTATCTGCCCAATGCCTCGGGCCACATCACGGTGGTGAAGAAGGGACTGGGCAATCGGTTCACCGCGACGGTCACGATGGCCGGGATCACCCCCGACACCCAGCTGGCCTGGATGGACGCTGCGGGCAACCGCGGGTACATGACGGTGGAGAAGTTGGCGACGGTGCACTGGCCGGAGTTCAAGGCCCAAGCCGCCCAGAACGGTGCCACTGTTGATCTGACCCTGTCCTACACCGGTGATGACGGCACTCAACGCGCGGTGCTGCTGGAGAACGTGACGCCGAGTAAGGACGCCACCGGCCAGTATGTGTTCACCGGGCGGTTGGCCCCCGACCCCGAACTGCAGACCACGTCGGTGGATGCTTGGGATGTGGTGGGGGCGGAGTTCAAGCCGCTGTATGAGGACTTCCGCAAGACCTACAACGTGGAGAAGGGCCAGACCGCGCAGTTCAAGACTGTCGACATCGACTTCACCCAGGCTGCGATGTTCGCCGACACGTACACCCCGCTGAGCTACCAGCTGCAGGGGGGGTACGGTGCGGACTCCGAAGCCAGTCCGCAGCCGGCCCAACCCCCGGGCGCCCCGGCGGTGCCCTCGTCGCTGAAAGCCGCCGCCACCGTAGTGGCGACTGCGGTGACCGCCTCGATAGGACTCGATGGCACCGGGCAGAGCCTCGTTATCGGCCGCAACGACGGCTCGGTGGAACTGTGGACCGCCGACGGGCAAAAACAGCAGTTGCAGGGCAACACCTGGAACAGTCCGGTGAAATACATCCTTGACTACGACCGCGTGTTGACCGACGCCCAGGGCAACCCGCTAGACAGCAGCTTCACCGGCTACATCTCAGGCAACACATTAACGGTGACCGCACTGGGGCAGGGCAGCACAGTCGTGGTCGGTTCTGAGATCACCGGCGCCGGGGTGGCGGCGGGCACCACCATCACCGCATTCGTGCCGCAGACCGGGTCCTGCACCGACGATGGGGGCGGATCCTGCACCACCGCTGCGTCCGGTGGCGCCAACGGCGGCACAGGCACTTATACGGTCAGCATCGCCCAGACGGCGGGCAGCTCAACCCCGTCGTCGCTGAACGACCCTGATAACCCGAACGCCTCGATTCCGGCGGGTACCGTGATCGCCCAAAAGAACGTCTCGGCGGTCGCGCGCGGGTTTGTCGTCGGCCTGGGTGATGGGTCGGTGTACCTGTATTCAGCCTCGAATTCGAGCACTTCCGCCAGTGCCTGGAAAGAACTGACGGCAGCGGACATACCCGGGTACTCAAATCTGGGCTCGGGGGTCACGACGATGATGTCGTTTAAGGACAGATCCGATATCTGCCCGGGTGGATGCGACGGGTTCTTGGTGGGCTTACAGAACGGCGCTGTGTACCAGTTCAACGAAGCCTTAAACGGGAAGGGCTCCATGGGCTGGGCCCTGCTCATTGCGGAATCGGATCAGGGTTCGAAATTGCCGGTGAGCGCCATGGTCCCCTGGAAGCTACCCACCACCGGGGCTAGCAGTGCTGCCGTTTCCGCGGCCATCATCGCCTACGGGGGTGTAACGGAAACCGGAAGCCCGGTATACGAGCTCCACAGGACCGGGTCCTCCTCCGCCTCCTCCTCATGGCGGGCGACCGAGATCCACACCGAATCCTGGAAGGAAGGTGTGACCGCGATGACCGCCTACACCGACAAGGGGAACAACCCGAGGTTGGTGGTGGGTCTTAATGACGGAAAGACATTGCAGTGGGACGGCACCCTGCCAACGGGGTCGCAGAAAGATGTCGGCTGGACGGATACGGGAATCGGCGGTAACGGGGGAGTGGACGAAGTCGCGTCCGTCCTGATCCCCTTTAAAGACGGCTTCGTCGCCGGCTACGGTAAGCCGGAAAGCGGGAATAACGGCGAGGTTTACTACTACACCGGCGGTACGAGCGGTACGGCGTACCGGATCCACGACGAGGGGTGGGCGAGCCCGGTGAAGGTGGCCGTGCCGTTCACCTCTACCGACGCTAACGGCAAAGAGTACGAGGGAGTGATCGTCGGCCTGGACAACGGGTCCATTCAGATGTGGGACGGTAACACGAACGGCGATAAGAATGCCGTTTGGAAGGAGCTGTACAAGAACACGTCTAAGTCGGAAGGGGTCGTCAGCATCGTCGGGGTTTCCGTCCAGGATGCCGACTCCGAGGGAAATGTGGTGTCCAGGGACGGTGTGGTCGTCGGCCGGGAAAACGGGTCCATATTGCGTTGGAACGGCACGACCCCCAAAGTCACGTCGGGAAGCACGAAAGAAGACGACTGGTGGACCGTCCTTGACGAGGGGATATCAACGGCGGCAGGCATTCTCGGCGAAACTGACTCGAGCGGCGAAACCAACCTAGAGAAGGCCGTGAATCGCGCCCTTGCCCTTGCGGAGGCTGGTTCAACCCTGACCTGGGGCGAGATGGGCAACGTCGGCGGTCCCGACGACCCGATCTTCGGCCTGACTGATTTCCGGGCGGCCTCCAAGGCCACCGGCACCTACTCGCCGATCGTGTCCTTTATTCCGGCGTCGCTGATCAAGAAGACGCTCCCGGATCCCAATGCTGGACAAACCACTGGCGGGGCCGGTTCGACCGCTGGCGGTTCGACCACCGACGGTTCGACCACTGGCGGCGCCGGTTCGACCACCGGCGGTTCGACCACCGACGGTTCGACCACCGACGGTTCGACCACCGGTGGCGATGGATCGGGGGTAACTGTCGATGCGTCTGTCGATCTGAGCTTCGACGTGAACGCGATTATCTATGGCTATGCGTTCATCCCCGATGGTGCGCTGGCCAAGTTGGTACCGGGTAAGTGGTCGGTGGCTACACTCGTCGCGCTGCAGGCCGGGCCATCGCTGACCGTGAATCTGAGCGGCCCCGGCACCATCAGCGTTCCTGACCAGAACCTGTTCAACTACCAGTACACGATGCCGGGCCCGCTAGGAATTGACACTTTCGCCATTGACGTGGGCGCTAATGCCAAGCTCGACCTGGTCTTGAACGGCGCGGAGGACAAGGACAAACTCAACGCCCACGCCTACATGGTCCCTGGGATGTTGTTCACCTACAACGCCAATAACAAGCCCAGAGGGATTCAGCTCGGGTTCGGCGCCTACCCGGACGTGGACTACAGCGATTTCGCCGACCTCACGGGATTCAAGGTCACCCCCACTTTGACGCCCTATGTGACGGCGAGCTACGGCCTCTTCCTGGCGGACAGCATCCCGCTGGTTGGCGGATGGTCGCTGTTCAAACTGTCGCTGGGGTACGAGAATCCGGTAGCGGTGACAGTGTGTGCTGACACGGCAAAATCATGCCCGACCGCAACCGACCCCACGGGAAGCGATCTGAGCCTCACTCTCGACGCCGAGGGCTTCATCACCGCCTCGGCGGGCATTTTGGACTCGGTGACCTCGCTGCTGACCTGGACCGGCACGTTCCAGGTATACGACATCACTGAGACGTTCTCGACAGGCTCCACGACGGTCTGAGTTGACCAACCGCCGGTTACCTAGACCGACTATTACGGGTCGGGGTCGCTGAGGCGGTGCAGATCTCGCGTCAACGAGTTCTGCACCGCCCTCGACTCCGCTACGCCACTCAGAGGTATAGAGGCGATGACCGGCGGTTCTGGCAGCTACCATGCAGGCTGCCTACTCCTGGGCGTAGCGACCGGTCCGCATGGCGGTTCCGTTATGCCGCTAGGACTTTCATGCAAGATTCATACGTAGGACCAAACCGGTGCAAAAGTTCCCATGTCAGTATGCGTCCATGGCAATTTCAGTGACCAACGGAAACCGGCTGACGTCCGGGCTTGTTCGGCTGTCTCTCATTGCAGGTATGGCCGTTTCGGCGGCCGTGGTCAACGCTCCGGTTGGTGGGGCGTCGTGCATGTCGTTGTTTGGCCGTAACAACACCGATCAGTGCTTCAGCAGCGCGACTAGCGTCGCGATCGCGTTGGGTGACAGCGCGGCCGCTTCCGCCGGCGGCTTCTTCTCTCTGGCCTTCGCCGACAGCCGAGGTGTGGCTACCTCGGCGACGGGGTGCAGTCTCTCCGACGGTGGCGGCCTCGACGGGTGCACCGTTGCGCAGGCGTACCAGGCGCCCTATCGGGGAGGTCCGCTGAGTCGGGCGGGCTTGGCTGTCGCAGCAGGAGAGGGTTCCAACGCAGTGGTGGACGGCACCTACGGGAATGTCGCTGTCAGCCTTGGCGCGGGAAGTGGTGCGCTGGTCACAGCGGGATCTCTCAACGCGGCGATTAATGTGGCGACCCGTAATTCAGCAGGTGGCACAACTGAGGCCATAGTGTGGTCGGGCAATCGGAACCTGGCCGCCAACGCCGGAACATCCAGTCAGGGCGGACTACTGCTGGCTGAGGTCAACGGCAGCCGCAGCATCGCCGCCAATATCGGCACCGTCAACACCTCTAGTGCTGGTGCGACGGCTCAGGCGGGCTCCCGGCAGCAGCCCGCATCATCGAGCAAGGCCTTCGCGTTGCGGGGCAAGAACAATCAGGTTGTCGCTCTGGGCGATCAGGCGGTCGCGGGTGCGGTCAAGCAGTCCGGCGCGACGGTTACCCAGACCGGTCCGGGCAACGACGTCGTGAAGACCCCGGCCGGGGTAGGGGCAGTTCGTGCGTTGGCCGCCGCCCGTTCGGCACGCTGAGCTCGCCATCACCTCGTATCTGGTTCAACCTCTCAAGAACACCCTGCCCGCCGGGATGTCAGTCACGTCGCCAGACCAAACTCTTTTTATGGCTCTGCGCCCCGATGATCGGGATGTTCGGGCTGGTGAACAGACCCCACGACAGCGTGAGCGACGGGGTGATGGGCTTGATCTCGACGCCGTTGACTTTTTTTGAAGTCGCTGTAGTCGCTGTCGATGTATTTGCCGGCGCCGAACTGGAACGACTTACCGCCGGTGTTGTAGGCGAAGAGCATACCCGGAACGATGTAGGTGTGGCCGTTGAGCTCACCGGTCAGCGCCTGCCCGTCCGAGTCGAGCAGGCTGCCCTCCACCTTGACGTTGACGTTGACGTTGTAGCTGCCTGTTCCCCCGCTGCAGACGAGGTTGCAGGTGTAGCAGGCGGAACCCGTCGCCGAGGATGATTACCGCCTCCGCGGGGATCTCCAGGCTCCACCGGCGTTCGGGACCATGAGCTGTTCGTTGTCCTTTCCGGTGCGGAGATCGTCGAATTCGATGACGGCACAGCAGCATTGACCCTGCGCCCCGTGGACTTGGTGCGGTTGGCCGACGGTGAGAAGACGGCGTGAGGCCCCGCGCCGCGCGGGCACTTCGCTACCGGATCGCCCGGCCCCGACGACATCAGCCGGACGCCCCGCCACGGCCAACATCCAACGACCCCTTCCAGTCGGCGCAGCTCACTCCTTCGCCGAGAGGGCGGCGTGGTCGGCCAGGCCTTCCTCCTGCGCGGCCCGCAGATAGTCCGGCAGAGGCTGGTTGACCTCGTCGGGCAGGACCGTCTCGAGCAGAAACTGGTGCAGTTGCCAGCCTTCGGCCCCGATATCGGCCTGGTCGCTCAATTCCAGGCGGCCTTCTTCGGTGCTGTAGTCGTAGAACTCACGGTCTTGTTCGGCGGTCGGGTCGATGCGGGTGGTGCCGTCCGACCAGAACGAGTAGAGCCCGGCTTTGGCCTCGGGGGTGCGGACCCCGACGATGTGCGACGGAGCCTGCTCCCGCGCACGGCCCGCCTCGTCGGTCGTGTGGGCGATCCAGGTGCGCCCGCGCGCGGCGGGGTCGCGGCAGATCGCGGCCAGGTCGGCCCGCTCGGCCAGATGCTCGTAGCGGCGCTCCGTGCGCCACTGGTCGCCACCGGTGGCGATGGTCAGGATCAGCGGGGCGACGTCAACGCTGGAGGTTAGTTGGCTGCGCACGCCGCCCGGGTCGGGGGTGAGCACTCCGGTGGGATCGCGGACGTAGAACGGGATCCGGATGCCCTCCTCGTAGAGCCCGTCGCCCTTGGTCCGCATCCCGTGCGATCCGCCGTACTCGCCGTGGTCGGCGGTGAACACCACGATGGTGTTGGCCTCGACCTGCGGGCGAGTGGCCAAGGTGTCGAGCACCCGGCCGATCTGGGTGTCGACCTGCTGCTGCAGCCACAGGTAGAGATCGAGATACTGCGCCCACCGCACGGTCACGTCATCTCCGGAATACGGCATCACCCCGGCCCTGGTCTGCGCGGACTCGACTCGCGCCACCTGGGTGCGGGGCTTGCTGCGCGCACGGAGCTGTTCGGGGGTCTCGAAATTCGGCGGCAACGCAGTGAAACGAGACGGAATCGGTTGCGGGGCAGGCCACTTCGGCCAGTACATGACGTCGTGCGGGTTGACCAGCGACACCGTAGTGCACCAGGGCCCGTTCTCTGCGTTGCCGTCGAACCAAGACACGAACTGGTCGGCGATGCCCGCGTCGTGGGCCAGCCCGTCGCCGGGCGCGGCCCCCGGGGAGGGGAAGGTGCCCCCCTCGAAACCGTAGGCCGCCAGCGCGGCCGGGTCGGTGTTCGGCGCCGGTCCCAGGTGCCACTTGCCGTACCAGAACGACCGGTAGCCGTACTCGCGGACCATCGAACCCCAGGTCGGGAACTTCGGCGACAGCGTGGACCGGTCGACCAGAAGGCAGCCGGTCTGATGCGAGTACAGGCCGGTCAGCAGCGTCCCGCGGGCCGCGGTGCACACGTTCGCGGCGGTGTAGTGGCCTTCCAGCGACACCGCGCCCCGGCGGATCCGGGCGATATTGGGCAGCAGCACGTCCAGACGGTCGCGGTCGGGGAACCACATCGGGAACCGCATCTCGTCGACCATGATCACCAGAACGTTGGGCCGTTCCGACGCCCCGGCGCTAATACGGCGCGCCGACGCACACCCACCCGAGGAAAGCCCGGTCACGGCACCCGCCGCCGCCGCGGCCGCACCACCCAGGACGGCACGGCGCGAGATCGCCGTGCCCGGGAGGGCCGAACCCGGCGACCCGTCAGCGGTCACGCGAGGTTGCGGCAGCGGCCTTCGCGAAGACCGTCTCGTCCGCCCCTGACCCCGCCGCGGCACCTCGTTTGATGCTGACGGACTCATCCGTGGTGCAGGTGCCGGCCAGGCACTTTTGCGCGTCGTAGACCTGGATGCGGCCGTCCCAGGTCAGCAGCTGGGTGATCGAGTCCAGGATGCCGGCGTGCGGAACCAGGTAGCCGGCCGAGTCGACCAGGATCCCAACAGGGTTACCCGTGATCGTGGTGTCCTCGTTCGGGCCCTGATCGGGGCAGGTGCCGACGCAGAAGGTCGCCCCGACCGGGTTGTCGTAGCCCAGCGAGATGTCGAAGATCGACAACTCGCCGACGATCGGGGTGTCCTGCGGGGTGAAGATCCCGTAACTGCCGGTGATGTAGGGAGTCACCGTCGGGGTGACCGCCA
>CAIOYU010000542.1 GCA_903862565.1 uncultured Actinomycetes bacterium
TGATCGGCTGATGCGCATTGGGTGGTGCCCAGGGCCGGCGCGGCGCGCCCCGACTGCTGCGAATCCTGCGAGCGTCATGCGGGGGACCATCGTCACCTCATTCAGCTCCAAGACCACGGGCGCCGACCGAAGTCGGCGCCCGCTTCCTTGCGAGAGCAATGCGGACTAGGCCGTAGCCCCGTCCTTGCCACCCACGGGGGTCACGAGGAAAAGGCCGGCGCCGGCGATCGCGAGGCCCGAGGTGAGATCGATTGGTGTTCACAGCAAATCCTTATGGAAGGTTTGGGAAACTCACCAGCTGAACCTAAGGGACGCAGGGCCCCACACAACAAGAAACGGGCGCCGACCGAAGTCGGCGCCCGCTCTTGTTGGTGAAGTCGGATTAGGAGGTGACTCCGTTGGCACCAGAAGCGCCGTCCTTACCGAACAGGCCGCCCTTGCCACCGACGGCACCCTTGCCAGCGGTCTTGGTGGCCCCGGACTTGGCATTGCCGCCGCTACCGCCCTTGCCGCCGTTGGCGAACGTGCCACCCTTGCCGCCGACGCCACCGTTGCCACCGATTCCCGTGCCGGCGTTCGCGTAGGGTCCTGCCTCTGCGCCAAGGATTGATCCACCGTTTCCGCCGGAGCCGCCAGCGGTAAGCAGACCACCGCGGCCACCGACGCCGCCGGTGCCGGCGGTCGCCGTCTTGGCCGGGTTGAGGGCTGACGCGAGGCCGCCGAAGCCGCCCGAGGTGAGGGTGACGGGGTTCTCGACCGGAACACCCAGGAAGCTGGCGCCACCGCCGGTGCCGCCGTTACCAGCGGTGGCATCGCCACCGCCCGAAATCGCCGAGCCGCCGACGCCGCCTGGCAGGCCAGCACCGAGAAGGGCCGCGCTACCGCCGGCCGCGCCGGCGCCACCGACGGCATTACCGCCCCCGAAGGAGATGGCGTGGCCGCCGTTACCGGCGAGGCCGCCGTACCCGACGGTGGTCTGACCACCGGCACCTCCGGCTCCGCCGGTAGCTCCGGTCACGCCGATGGTCGCGCCACCTAGCAGATCGGCCGGGTTGGTGCTCGCGACCCAGCCACCGCCGTCGCCGCCGTAACCGCCGTTACCCCAGGCGATTCCGCCCCGGCCACCCACGCCGCCAGCACCCGACGTTGCTTTGGCATCAGCGGTAGTTGCAAGGCCTCCGGCACCGCCAGCGCCGGCGTTGCCGAAGAGGCCAGTGGCACCGCCCCTACCGCCGGCGCCGGCCGTCGCGTCACCTGAATCGGTGCCGGCGGAGCCGCCGGCCCCAGCCGCACCGCCGTTGCCCCAGATCCAGCCGCCCATGCCGCCGGCACCGCCCGCCGCACCCGTGGCACCGGCGACCTTGCTGGCGCCGACGTAGTCGTTGGCATCAGAACCACCCTTGCCGCCCGCGCCGCCATTGCCCCACAGCCCACCGCGGCCACCGGCACCGCCTGCCGTCGCGACGACCGTCCGCGCACCGGCGGCGTTGTAGCTCGCATTCAGCCCGGCGCCGCCGTTACCGCCGTTGCCCAGGCCCAGGAAGCCGGCGTTGCCGCCCTTGCCGCCGTTGAAGCCGTTGCCGCCGTCGCCCATCATCAGGCCGCCGTTGCCGCCGTTGCAGACCTTGCCGCCCGCGCACGCCCCGCCGAGCAGCGTGTCCGTGGCGCTGTAGCTGTAGCCGTTGCCGATCAGCAGGCCGGCGTTGGGCTTCTCAGCGGTGCCGTTGCCGACGAAGAATCCGATCACGTCACCGATGATGTTGCCGGTCGCGGCCAACTCCACATCATGGGACTGCACCTGAACGACAGGAGCGGTGCTCGCGGAAAAGATCGACTGCGCACCCACGGGGGTCACAAGGAAAAGGCCGGCGCCGGCGATCGCGAGGCCCGAGGTGATCAGGGGGGCGACGCGAAGAGATCGATTGGTGTTCACAGCAACTCCTTATGGAAGGTTTGGGTAGATCACATGTAAAAAGTAACACCGCCGTAACCGCTCGGCTAGCAAATTGGCGTTCAAATTCGTGTTTCGCCGACTTAGGGACTTTGGTCCCACGACATATGGGCAGGAAAAATCGGGTTTCTGCCTGGCGAGATCCACCACTTGACCCGTCGTCGCGGACTAGCATCACCGGGTGCCGCAGCAACGGGAGGTCACGGGGATGGCCGCCGTCATGACGACCGTGGCGATGGGCCTGGGCAGCGCCGTCGCCGTCGGCGACCTGAGAATCCTCGCGGCCAATATTTCTATCGTCCGCAACGGGTTGCAATTCTCCCCCGGTACCACCGTCTTCGTGTCGTCACTGGCAACCCTCGCCTTGGCCGCCTCCGTGCTCGGCGCGGGTGTGCTGGGCGACAGGTACGGCATGAAGAGGATGTTCGTCGCCGGCGCGTCGGGCGCGGTGGCGTTCGGCTTCCTCGGTGCGGCGGCGCCCAACGTCGCGGTGCTGATGATCGCCAGGGCCGGCATCGGGGTGGCGTTCGCCTTCCTGACCGGTCTGTCGCTGGCGATCATGAACGCGGTGTTCCCGCCCGACCGTCGGGCGGCCGCGATCGCCCGCTACCTCGCCGCCGTGTATGCCTTCGGCGTGGTGCCGGCGACGCTGGGCGGCCTGCTGGCTGAGCGAATCGGTTGGCGCGCCGGGCTTCTCGTCACGCCTGTCCTGGCGATCCTGGTGGTGGTGATCACCCTCCGGTATGTGCCGGAGACGCAGACTTCACACGGCAGGATCGACGTTGTGGGCCTGCTGTTGGTGGCCGTCGCGCTCGTCGGCCTCACCTACGGCATCTCCCGACTGCAGGGCGGGCTCAGCATCGGGTCGGTGGCACCGATCGCGACCGGTGCCCTGGCCGCGGCCGCGTTCGTGTGGTGGGAACTGCGCTGCGACGATCCCGCCCTGGATCTGCGGATATTCCGCTCGGCCCGGTTCAACGCCGTGGTGTTCGCCGGCGGTGCCAGCAATCTCGTGCAGGGCGCGGCGGCGATCATGGTGACCTTCTACCTCGTCGTCATCCGCGGCTACTCGACGTGGGCCTTCGCGCTACTGCTCATCCCCGCCACTCTGTTGTCCGCACTGGCCGCCCTCGGGGCCGGCCGTGCGGCGGCACGGTTCGGCAACTGCGCCGTGGTGGTGGCGGGCTTGTTGGTGTTGGCAGCGAGCCTGGTTCTGCGATCGTTGTTCGGGACCGGCACCCCGATCGTCGTCGTCGCGGCCGTCATGGCCCTGATGGCGATCGGCGGCGCGATCGTCCAGACACCACAGACGACGGTCATGATGTCCAGCGCGCCGGTGACTCTCGGCGGGGTGGTGTCGGCGGTGAAGGCGTCGGTGGCCGGCACCTTCTACGGCCTGGGTTCGGCGCTGTTCTCCATGTTCGGCATCATTCTGTTCACTCGCGACGCCGGGCCGAAACTGGCCGGCACCGGAATCACCGCCGAGCGGGCGGGCGAGATCCTCGGGGCAGGCGGCGATGTGCCGGGTGGCACCGGGTTGGATCCGGAGCGCACCCAGTGGGTGATCTCCCAGGCCACCTCGAGCATGGTCGATGTGGCCCACACGCTGAATCTGGCCATGACGGCCATCCCCATCGCCGCGGCCGTCGGGGCCGTGGTGCTTTTCCGACACAGCCGGGCCGCTTAGGAACCCCGCTTAGAGACCGTGTTGGTACCGCTTCGGATACTCGGCGGGGTTCCAGGTTGACAGGAAGGTGTCCGCTGCGACGTAGCCCTTCAGGTAGAGCGCGTCGACCTCCGGGCGGGTGATGTCGAAATCGAGCACGCCGACGTCGGTGGAGTCGACCCGGATGGTGCGGGCGCTGACCCAGGGCTCGTTGAGGTAGGCCTGATCCCGGCCGACCAGCAGGGTGGTCAGCACCTCCTCCAGCAGATGGGGGCCGCCGAAGATCCGCAGCGGCGCCAGTCCGGGCACCACCAGGTCGATACCTTCGGGGAGGTTGGGCAGCAGCGTCACCCCCAACGTCGGCCATCGCGGCCGCTTGCCGTCGAGGCGGTCCAGGGAGTCGATCGGGTAGTTGGACAGCAGACCGCCGTCGACCAGTCGCGACGTGACACCGGTGGCGCTGGTGATCGGGAAGGGACGGAACAGGAACGGGATCGACATGGACGCGCGGACGGCGTCGGCGACCGGTTGGTCGTCGGGGTTCAGGCGGTAGGCGCTCCAATAGTCCCAGGGCAGGCGCACCAATTGGCCGCGGGTGACGTCGGCGGCGGTCACGACCAGGCGGTAGCGGCGTTGCGGGGGAAGTTGGTCGTCGTCGAGGCGCAGATCGCCGAAGGTCTCGACGCCGAGGTCCCGCAGTTTCGCAGCGACGAACTCGTGGATGTAGTCACCCTGGTAGAAACCGTTGCCCTGCAGGATCGCCCAGGCGGCGCCGATGAGCGGAAGCCGCTCGACAGGACCGGGGTCGAGGAACTTGCGATAGTCGATGCCCACCGCGAAGTCACGGAGTTCGGCGGGGCTGAGCTGATCGCCGTTGGCTGCCGCCGCCACGATGGACCCGAAGATCGACCCGGCCGACGAGCCGGCGATTCGGTTGGCCCTGTACCCGGCTTCCATCAGCCGCACCACCGCGCCGACCAGTCCGATGCCCTTGACCCCGCCTCCGGACAACACCAGGTCGAGCGGCTTGGTCTTGCCTTTGCTCATGCCAGCACCTCGTCGATTGCGCGATAAATCCGCTGCTCGCTGACCGGCCGTGCGGTGCCCAGCTGCTGCGCCCACAGGCTAACGCGCAGCTCCTGGATCATCCGGGCGATGTCGCGAACGTCCTCGGCGGCGGCCCGGCCCGGCGACAGCGCCGCGAGCAGGTCCCGATACTCCCGCTCGACGGCGTGCACCCGCCCCATGCGGTCGGCGTCGGCGGCCAGCCCCTGCGGCAGGCGCTCGAGGCGCCGGGCGATCGCGGTGAGGTAGCGGGCGAGGTCGCCGAGGTGCCTGGCGCCGGTTGAGGCGACGAAGCCGGATCCCACCAACTGCCGCAGTTGCGACCGCATGTCGGAGACCGCTCCGGCGTGGGCCGCAGGCGGCTTGTCCGGGAGCGCCACCTCCACGGTCTGCAGCGCGGTGAGCACCCGCTGCACCCGGCCCACGATCTCGACGGTCGTGGACGGCAGTTCCGCGGCCACCCGCGCACGGAGCCGCTCGAACTCCGATCTGGTCCGCACCTGCGTCGGCGCCAGGAGGTCGACGGCGGCGTCCGTACAGTCCTCCAACAGCGCCGCCAAGGAGCCGTCCGGGTTGGCGCCCAGCATCAGCTTCGAGCGCGGATCCATGCTCCGTTCAACGGCTTTCATCGGCGACGGGACCGTGAGCCGCAACAGGCGGCGCAGGCCCGGCACCGCCGCGGCGTCGCGGTCGGCCTCGGTGGCGAACAGACGGATGTCCACCCCGGCGGGGGCGGCATCGACGAAGCCGGGATATCCCCGCACGGTGTGGCCGTCGACGGTGTTCTGCAGGGAGCGGGGCAATTCGTCGAGATCATCGGGCCAGGTGCGCAATCCCTTTCGCTCCCAGTTCCCGGCGACGGCGGCAGCCACCGCGCGCTGGGTGGTGCCCGCCAACGTCGTCTGCAGGGCACCGAGGTCCTTGCCGCGGGCCACTTCGGCTCCGTCGGGCCCCTCGACGGCGAAGGTCACTCGCAGGTGCGCCGGCAACTTGTCGACGTCGAACGCGCTCAGTGGAACCAGCACCCCGGAGCGGCGGTGCAACTCGCGTTGCAACCATTCCAGCAGTGGCACGTCCAATTCCTCCGGACCGACGTCGGCCAGGAGTGTCTTGGCGGTGTCCGGCGCCGGAACGAAGTTGCGCCGCAGATCTTTTGGCAGGGAACGGATCAGCGCGGTCACCAGTTCCTCGCGCAGCGCCGGCACCTGCCAGCCGAACTCCGCACCGCCCAGGCGCGCCAGCACCCCGACCGGGACGTGCACCGTCACGCCGTCGTCGGCGGCACCGGGCTCGAAGCGGTAGGTCAGCGGCAGGGCCAGGTCACCGGAGGTCCAGTGCTCGGGACGGTCGGTGTCGGCGTCGAGAACCCGCAGCAGATCGTCGCGAGTCATGTTCAACAGCAACGGAGTTCGCTGTCGCTGCTTGCGCCACCACCCGTCGAAGTGCCGGGTCGACACCACGTCCGCAGGCACCCGCGCGTCGTAGAAGGCGTAGATCTCGTCTTCGCCCACCAGCAGATCCCGCCGGCGGGCCCGCTCCTCCAACTCGGTGACCTCGGCGCGAAGCCGGGCGTTGTCGGCGAAGAAGTGGTGGCGGGTCTGCCAGTCGCCCTCCACCAGGGCGTGCCGGATGAACAACTCGCGGCACACTTCAGGGTCCACGGCGGCGTACCCCACCCGGCGGCGCGCCACCAGCGGAAGTCCGTAGAGCGTCACCCGCTCGAACGCCTGCACCGCGCCCCGGTTGGCGTCCCAGTGCGGTTCGCTGTAGCTGCGCTGGACCAGATGCCCAGCGGCACGTTCGACGGCGTCGGGTTCGATGCGAGCCCCGATCCGCCCGTAGAGACGACTGGTCTCCACCAGATCGGCCACCACGATCCAGCGCGGCGGTTTCTTCGTCAGCACCGAACCCGGCGCCAGCACGAACTTGGCGTTGCGCGCTCCGGAGTACTCCCGGGACTCGCCCTCCCGCAGGCCGACGTGCGACAGCAGCCCGGCCAGCAGTGCGGCGTGCACCCGTCCCTGATCGGCCGGGTCGGCGGTCTCCGGTTCGCGGATGCCGATGTCGCGGGCGATGCCGCGCAACTGACCGACCAGGTCCTGCCACTCCCTGACCCGCAGGTAGTGCAGGTACTCCTCCCGGCACATCCGGCGAAACGCACTGCCCGACAGCGCTTTGCGCTGACTGCCCAGATAGTTCCACAGGTTGAGGTAACTCATGAAGTCCGAATGCTCGTCGGCGAAACGGGCGTGTTTCTGCCGCGCCGCCTCCTCACGGTCGACGGGCCGCTCCCGCGGGTCCGGGATTGCCAAGGCCGCCGCGAGCACGAGGATCTCCCGCACACAGCCCTCGGCCTCCGAGGCCAGCACCATCCGCCCCAGCCGGGGGTCCACCGGGAGCCGGGCAAGGCGTCTGCCCAGGTCGGTGATGGTGCCGGTGTCATCGAACGCGCCGAGTTCCTGCAGCAGCTGCATGCCGTCGCGGATGCTGCGATTGTCCGGCGGATCGAGGAAGGGGAACGTCTCGATATCACCGAGGTCGAGGGCGGCCATCTGCA
>CAIOYU010000543.1 GCA_903862565.1 uncultured Actinomycetes bacterium
ACCGCATTGTCGACGACCGCACTTGCGCCGTCCTTCAGGGCGATTCCGGAGAGCAGTGACCCGTAGGAGTGCCCGAAGAGTGCCACGCTGTGGTCGGGCCGATGCGACGCGCTGTCCAGATCGCGCAGGAACGCCGCCAGTTTCGGTGCGCCGTCATGGGCCAGGTTGTCCACGGGTGTGTCCGGGGTCAGCAGTCCTGGCGGCGGCTGATACCCAACCCAGGAGATGGTCGAGATATCCACGCTCTCTTGCAGTTTCGCCGCGATGAAGCGGGCCTCCCGGCGTAGTTCGCCGGCTTCCCTGGTCATGCCGGCGATGCTGTGCCGGGTGGCCCCGGTGACTCCGGGGACGGTCACCGAGACGTGGTCGGCGTTGAACGGGTCGCCGATCGCGGTGGCCGCCGGGATCATCTGCGTGGGGCTGTCCGGCCGGGCCAGGTAGAGCAGGTGCGAGTCCGGCACCGTGAGGGCCTCGCGGATGGCCGCGATATCGGCAAGCCGGTCGGTCCGGACCTGTCCCGCGGGCAGCTGGCCGTATTGCCGCTCCATACTGTCGAGCAGTTCCCGATTGGCCTTGTCGATGGCGGTGATGTTCCCCGAGGCCATGTCCGTGCCGCCGCCGAGTTTGCCGCCGCCGAGTTTGGCCGGGCCCCCGCGGAAATGGTTGGAGCGTTCGGAGTCGAAAACCAGGGCGCTCGCCAACTGGGTGTCACGTTTCTCGTAGGTGCCGGCGGCGACGTCGAGGCGTTCGGCGAACTGCGTCATAGCGCGGGCCAGGCTGCGAGCCTCAAGTTCCAGAGCGCCGGCAAGTTGAGCGCATGCCGCCCCGGTGGCCAGTCCGGGCAGTGCGCCGGCCGTACTCGATAACACCGTTGGGGGAGTGCCGTTCTGGAGTCTCACGGCACTCGACCGAAGACCAGCCGACACCCCGCGCAGCACCGCAGGGTCGACATCGAGTGTCTCGATCACGCACTGACCCCCGATCCGCTGCCCGGCTGGCGTTTGAGCATTTCATCGCCGCGCCCGTGAGGCGCCCCGGACCAATCTCGTGGTCACCGACTCAGCCGTCAAGTCGATGCAATTCGGCCGCGAGGTTGGCCCGTGCCTGTGTCTCCCATCGTCGCCTGCCCAGCGGAGTGCGGTACATGGTGGGTGCGGCGTTACGGCCCGGCCACGGCTACGACGACCTCGACCCGGCCGAATACGACCGGTGCCTGCAGATGGTCCTCGCCTTTCTCGACGGGTGACCGTCAGCCCTGGTCACGCACCTTCGCCATGGCCAGCACGTCGAGACGCTTGTCGAGTTCGGCCTCGGAGAGCTTGTCGCCGATCAGGCCACGGTCGATGACCGTCTGCCGAATCGTCTTGTGCTCCTTCAGGGCCTCCTTTGCGACCGCGGCGGCCTCCTCGTAGCCGATTGCCGAGTTCAGCGGGGTGACGATCGACGGCGACGACTCCGCCAGGCGCTTGAGCCGGTCCTCGTCGGCCACCAGGCCGTCGATGCAACGATCGGCGAAGAGCCGGGACACGTTGGACAGCAACGTGAATGACTCCAGCAGGTTGCGCGCCATCATCGGGATGTAGACGTTGAGCTCGAAGGCGCCCGACAATCCGCCCACCGTGATGGCGGCGTCGTTGCCGATCACCTGCGCGGCCACCTGGGTGACGGCCTCGGGGATCACCGGATTGACCTTGCCCGGCATGATCGAGCTTCCCGGCTGCAGGTCGGGCAGGTGCAGTTCGCCCAGGCCGGTCAGCGGGCCCGAGCCCATCCAGCGGATGTCGTTGGCGATCTTGGTGAACGAGACCGCGATGGTCTTCAGCGCGCCGGATGCCTCGACGAGTCCGTCGCGGGCAGCCTGGGCCTCGAAAGAGTCATGGGCTGTGCGCAATTCGGCGATACCGGTCTGAGCGACGAGGACGTCTACCACCTTGGCGCCGAACCCGTCGGGCGCGTTCAGGCCGGTGCCAACGGCGGTGCCGCCGATGGCCAGTTCGCCGAGGCGGGGGAGTGTGGCCTTGACCCGTTCGATACCGGCCTCGACCTGGCGGGCGTAGCCGCCGAACTCCTGGCCGAGTGTGACGGGCACCGCGTCCATCAGGTGGGTGCGGCCGGACTTGACGACCGTGCGCCACTGCTTGGCCTTGCTCGCCAGGGAGGCGTGCAGCACTTCCAGCGCCGGAATGAGCTGGCGCACAGCCGCTTCGGTGGCCGCGATGTGCGTGGAGGTCGGGAAGGTGTCATTGGAGGACTGCGACATGTTCACGTCGTCGTTGGGATGCACCGTCACGCCGTTGCGGGCGCAGATCGAGGCGATCACCTCGTTGGCGTTCATGTTGGAACTGGTGCCCGAACCGGTCTGGAACACGTCGATCGGGAACTGGTCGTCGTGCAGACCGTCGGCGATCTCGCCTGCCGCGGCGATGATCGCGTCGGCCTTCTCGGCAGCGAGCAGGCCCAGGTCCTTGTTCACCTGGGCGCAGGCGGCTTTGAGCAACGCCATCGCCCGGATCTGGTTGCGGTCCAGACCCCGGAACGAGATCGGGAAGTTCTCCACGGCCCGCTGTGTCTGTGCACGCCACAGGGCCTTTACCGGCACCCGGACCTCGCCCATGGTGTCGTGCTCGATGCGGAACTCGCCGTCTGCGGAGACGTCGGAGGACATACCGGGGGACATCTTGTGCCTTTCTTATGGGGCTTGGCTAGGGGTTTGAGTCTGACGGGGTTTACGGGAGGGGATACGCAGCTGACGTGTCCCCGGTGAAGTCCACCGCGGAGTACTCATTGAGTTTGGACAGCCGGTGGTAGGCCTCGATCATCCGGACGGTGCCGGACTTCGAGCGCATGACGATCGACTGGGTGGTGCAGCCGCCGCCGAAGTAGCGGACGCCCTTGAGCAGGTCGCCGTCGGTGACGCCGGTGGCGCAGAAGAACACGTTCTCCCCGGAGACGAGGTCCTCGGTCTGCAGCACGCGGTCGAGGTCGTGGCCGCGGTCGACGGCCTTCTGGCGTTCGGCGTCGTCCGTGGGTGCCAGTTGGCCCTGGATCTCCCCACCCATGCAGCGCATGGCGGCCGCGGTGATGATCCCCTCCGGCGTGCCGCCGATTCCGACCAGCATGTCGGTTCCCGAGTCCGGTCGGCAGGCCGAAATCGCCCCGGCCACATCGCCGTCGGAGATCAGCCGGATGCGTGCCCCGGCGTGGCGGACATCGGCGATCAACTGCTCGTGGCGCGGCCGGTCCAGAATGCACACGGTCAGGTCGGCCATCGTCGACTTCTTGGCCTTGGCCACGCGGCGAAGGTTTTCCCCGATCGGGGCGGTGATGTCCACGAGGCCGACGAGGTCGGGTCCAACGGCGATCTTGTTCATGTAGAACACCGCCGACGGGTCGAACATCGCGCCGCGTTCGGCGACCGCGAGCACCGAGATGGCGTTGGGCATGCCCTTGCTCATGAGGGTGGTTCCGTCCACCGGGTCGACGGCGAAGTCGCACTCCGGGCCGTCGCCGTTGCCCACTTCCTCGCCGTTGTAGAGCATCGGCGCGTTGTCCTTCTCGCCCTCGCCGATCACCACGACGCCCCGCATGGACACCGAGTTGACCAGTTCGCGCATGGCGTCGACGGCGGCGCCGTCACCGCCCTCCTTGTCGCCCTTGCCGACCCAACGGCCTGCGGCCATCGCTCCGGACTCGGTGACCCGGACCAATTCCATGGCGAGGTTGCGGTCGGGGGCTTCGCGGTGGCGGGCTTCAGGAGCGGGGGGAGCCATGGGGAGATTGTCCCAGAACCCGATCGTAGGTCCAGACCTGGGATACTGGCACCCGTGAGTGACCCCAAACCCAGGCTTTTCCAGGACGGCCGCGACATGTTCTGGTCGCTGGCGCCGCTGGTGCTGGCCTGCGTGATCCTGGCCGGATTGGTCGGAACGTGCTCGTTTCAGCCCAAGGGGCCGGCGCCCGGGCGGGCTCCCGGTTACGACGCCGCCGTGGCCTTGCAGGCCGACGCCAACACACTGAACTTCCCGGTCCGACTGCCGAAGGTTCCCGACGGGTGGCAGGCGAACTCCGGTGACCGCGCCGGAATCGAAGCCGGCCGCACCGATCCGCAGACCGGCCAGAAGATTCGCGCGGTGACGAGCCGGGTCGGCTACATCGCGCCGTCGGGAATGTACGTCAGCGTGACCCAGAGCAACGCCGATGAGACAGCGCTGGTGGGGTCGATCTACCGCGGGATGCACCCGACGGGAGTCGAGGACGTCGACGGCGTGAAGTGGGTGGTCTACGAGGGCGGTGAGGGCACGGAGCCGGTCTGGACCACCCGATTGGACGGTCCGGGTGGCGGCCCGGCGAGCACCGAGCAGGTGGCGATCACCGGGTCCGGGCCCAGCGAGGACTTCCACACGCTGGCTGCGGCGACGCAGGGTCAGCAGCCGCTGGTTCCGGTTAGATAGTCCGTATGGCAGCCACCAACAAAGCACCCGAAGCCGACCTCACCGGCTGGACCTGCGAGCCGTTCACCGCCGCAGGCTTCACCCATGACGTCTACTACCGGGGCTCCGGCCCCGGCGTGGTGTTGATCCCGGAGATGCCCGGAGTGCACGTCGGCGTCCTCGCGCTGGGAAACTACTTGGTGGACAACGGCTTTACCGTGGCCATCCCGTCGCTGTACGGGACCCCCGGCATGGCGCCCCGCAGCCCCGCTCTGGTGCCGAACCTGCTGCGCGGCTGCGTGGCCCAGGAATTCTCGGCCCTGGCCCTGAACAAGGAACGCCCCGTCGCCAATTACCTGCGCGCGCTGGCGCGTGACCTCAACGCCAAGACGCCGGGCAAGGGCGTCGGGGTCATCGGACAGTGCTTCTCCGGTGGGTTCGCACTCGCCGCCGCGGTCGACGACAGCGTGCTGGCCTCCGTGCTCAGCCAGCCGTCGGTCCCGCTGTCGCTGAGTTCGCGGCACAAGGCCGATCCCGGGTTCTCCGAGAAGGAGATGAAGGTGATCGAGAAGCGGGCCGCCGAGGGCAGCGTCTGCGCCCTGGGGTTGCGCTTCACCGGCGACCCGATGGCCCCGGCCGAGCGTTTCAAGACCCTCAAGGACCGTCTCGGCGACAACTTCGAGGCCATCGAACTGGATTCGTCGCCGGGCAACGCCGGCGGGTTCGGCCGCATGGCGCACTCGGTGCTGACGTTGGAGGTGCGCGAGGTCGAGGGCCAGCCGGCCTACGAGGCCCGCAAGCGCGTCATGGAGTTTCTGAAGGAGCGGCTGACGTAGCGGCTGGGGCAGGCACCGATGAGCCGGGTGCTGCGTCGACAGCCGTGGCCGCCTTGGCTTCCTGCTTGCCCTTCTTGTCTTTCTTGACCTTTTTCCCGAACAGCTTTTTGCGTTCGCTCTCCGGCAGTTCGGTGTCGTCGTGCATCTCGACGCCCTTGTACACCGCGAGGTACACCGAGATCGTGGTGACGATGACGATCATCAGCACCGGTCCCAGGATGATCCCGAAGAACCCGAACATCCCGATGCCGGAGAACACCGACAGCAGCATCAGCGCCGGGTCCAGTCGCGCCTCCTGCGGCACCAGAATCGGCCGCAGGAAGTTGTCGACGTTGGTGATGCCCAGGATGTGGAACAGGACCACGAATAGGCCGCCGGCGACATTGCCGAACAGCATCATTCCGATGCCGAACGGGATGGTCACGATGCCGCTGCCCAGTGGGATCACCGACAGGGCGGTCAGGAAGATCGCGAAGATGAAGAACGCGTCGTGGAAGCCGGCGATGTAGATCGAGATCGCACCGAGCGTGCCCTGGATGACCGCAATGATGAACTGGCCCTTGACCGTCCCCTTGACCATCGCGCCCATCTTGGCCAGGTAGATATCGGTGACCTCTTCGCCGAGCGGGTTGAGCCGCCGCACCAGGGTGATCACCTCGGCCTTGTTGACCAGCAGCGAGATCAGCACGTAGAGAAAGATAATCGACGCGGTGATCAAGCCGATCGCGCCGCCGGCCGCCCCGCTCAGCATCTTTAGCAGCCACTCGCCGATGGTCTGGGCGATCTTCCCGACGTTCTCGCGCAGGGATTCCAGGGTGATCGTCGGGGTTTGGAACGGCAGTTTCTGCAGCAGGTTGTTGGCCGTGGCGATGGCCTTGTCGCCCAACGCGTTCAGGTCGGCGGTCTTGGCCCACTCCGCCACGCCCATCAGCATGTGTGAGATCTGCACCGTCGCCAGCGACACCACGGCGATGATCGGGATCACCACCGTGGCCAGCGCCGCGAGAACGGTCAACGCCGTGGACAGCCCGGTGTTCATCTTCGCCCGCAGCTTGTTGTACAGCGGAGCGAACAGGTACGCCACGATCGCCCCGATCACGATCAGCATGAAGTAGCGGCGCAGGAAGTAGGCACCGAACAGCAGCGCGAGGCCGGTGACGATGGCCAGCGCGCGTTTCTGGCTGGGCGTGAAGTCGGTCTTCAGGTCGTTACCCCCGTTACGGGACGTTGGTGGCGTGAACCGGCAGTGACACCTTGATGTCCGACATGTTGATGAAGCCGTACGACCAGAAGTTCTCGAAGTTCAGCGCCGAACTGGTGATCTGCAGGGTCAGCGAGTCGCCCTCGCGGACCGTGTAGGCGATGTTCTCCATGGGGATCTCCACCGTCTGGTCGCGGCCGTTGAGCACCACCGGGACCGGGGTCAGGTTGTTGCTCAGCACCAATCCCGTCGTGTTGTCCACGAGTTGGGCGTACACGGTCTTGCTGGTGCCCAGGCCGCTGTAGCTGAAGCTCAGGGTGGGTGAACCCACGACCTGGGTGCCCTTCGCCGGAGTGACGGGCACGTTCACCGCGTTGCGAGCCTTGGCGGCGTTGGTGATGGAGAACGGCAGGCCCTTCAACGGGTTGGAGCCGCCGAGGATCGGCCAGAGACCGAGGAAGCCGCCATCGTCCGTCGTGGTGTATGCGGGATTCGGGTTGAACCCGGCGTCGAACGGTTGCAGGCTCGACGAGCCGTACAGGCCGTCCTGGTCGTACCACTGGAAGTTCGGGATGGCATCCGCGGGGTTCAGTGGGTTGTTGGCGACGTACTGGTCCAGCCACTGCAGGTTCTGGATCACGCCGATGTCGTCCTGGGCGAACGGCTTGTCCGGGATGCTGCAGGTGCCGTGGCCGCCGCAGAACCAGAACATCTTGAAGGGCACATTGGTGTTTTCGGTGATGGTCTTGCCGGCGTCCACCGCCTCCTGCAGCGGGAACAGGGTGTCGTCGATGCCCTGCATCAGGAAGGTCGCCGCGGTCTCCTTGGTGAGCAGCGAGGTGGGGCCGACGCTGCCGAGGACGGCTTGCTGGCTCGGGGTCAGCTTGCCGGTGAGCGCGCCGGTGATGATGCCCGAGTAGATCATCGGGTTGATCCGCGCTCCGGTGAAGGCGAGCGCCGCGGCCAGGATCGTGCCCCAGCCGGTCTTGAACTGGTTGGCGTTCGGGTAGAGCGAGCTCAGCAGGGAGTTCCAGCTGATCTCGGGGATGAGAGCCTCGATCCGTGGATCAACGGTGGTGAGCTGGATGCCGCCGCCGTAGGAACCACCGGTGATGCCGACGAACGGGTCGCCTGACGGATCGGTCGCAATCTGGTTCTCCGCGGGGTTCAGTGCACTGTTCAACCACGAGACGATCGCCGAGGTGTCGCGGCCCTCGAACATCGGGTTGTCGATCTGCAGCTGGCCCTGCGAGGCGAACTCGCCGCGCGGATCCCAGGTGATCACGTTGTAGCCGCCGCCGCCGTTGTAGGACGGGCCTCCCAGCAATGGCGACGTCAGGGAGTCGGTCCGCAGGGGCTTGATGCCGGGGGTGAGGCTGCCGAACTGGTTGCTCGGGAACAGCTGTCCGTAGACGGTGTTGGGGTCGGTGTTGGCAGCGCAGGCGAGGCCGGAGGCTGCCAGGACGGTGGGCGCCTCGGTCACGGTGCCGTTGGCGACGTTGACGGCGGGGAAGTAGTTGAGGCTGATCAGTGTGCCGTCGAACGACGCCATCTTGTAGGTGAAGTCGGTGGGGCGGCCCTTGGCGATGTCGTAGGGGTTCACCGTGAACGTGGCGATCGTCGACGACCCGATGAGCGGGGAGAGCAGGGTGCCGACGATCGGGATGCGGTGGACGATTCCGATGACCTTGGACAGCAGTGGTCCGAGGGGGCCGAAGAGGCTCCCGATCTTCTGATCGAAGGGGGTGATCTCGTAGGCCATGATCTTGAACGTCTCGGTGCCCGTCGGGCTGGTCAGTACGTCCGAGTAGGGAACGTAGGTGAAGTCGCCGGTCTTGGTGAAGTTGACGAGCGGGAGCAGCGGACCGCCACCCAGCTTGCCGCCGTTGTCCGGCCCACGGTAGACGCTGTAGCCCAGCGGCAGGCCCTTGCTTGACGTCGCTCCGGCGTTGCCGGTGAGGATCCCGTCCTTCCAGATGACGTTCGGGTTGGTGGTGATCGTCTTGCTGCCGCCCAATTGGGCCGCCGACGTCGTCACTGCGGCGTTGGGGGTGGTCGAGATCGAGCCGCTGAGCGATTGACGCCGGGCCATCGCCATCAGCGCCCAGGACAGCGGCGACTCGACCGGGGCCAGCGGGTCGCTCCCGGCGGAGGAGTCGACGACGTTGCCCGTCGCGGTCATGATCACGTCCGACACGACGACGTCGGGAACGGATTCCGGGTTGGACTCGTCGGCGTAGGTCGTCGCCACCGGGAGGACTGCGTCCACGAGGTCGATGGTGATCGGGTCCACGACAGCGACGGGGTCGACCACCGGGTCGGTGATCACCTGGGGCGACACCGCCTCGCTGGGCGTGCTCGGCCCTTCCACCGCGATCGGTGCCTCAGGTTCGACTGCTGCCACCGAGTTGGCCCGGGGGGCGGTCGGCGCAGCCCGTGCCGCGGCGCTCGAGGCCTTCTTGGCTGCGACGGCGGGGGCTGGGTCGATGACGGCCTGCCGGGACGCGCGGGGATTGGTGGCGGCCGGTGCCGGTGCGCTCTTGGCCGGCCCTCGGTGGCGTGCCGTCGCCCGGGAACCGCGTTGGGTTGGTGCCGCGGAAGTCGTTACCGCCGTGTTTGTTCCCGACACAGTGGTTCCGGACGCAGTCGTTCCGGATGCCTCCGGGGATGGGTCGTCCGCCCAGGCTGCTCCGGAGCCGAACACGGCCGCGCCCACACCGAGTGAGACGGCCAATCCGCCGATCCGACCGACAAACCTCGAAGCGCCCATTCCGGTGTCCTCTCTGACCCGCCTGATTGTGGGCCTCAAAATACCTGAGAGATGTCTGAAATTGTGTCGATTCGCAGTACTCGCACCGACGGTCAGCGACCCATCAGTTTGGACAGGTGTTCGTGAATGTTCGGGTAGCGCTTGAGGTGCGCTCCGCCGTTGAGGTCCAGCACTTCGCCAGTGAGCCAGGAAGCCTGCGGTGAGCAAAGGAAAACCACTGCGGCAGCGACATCTTCGGGTTTGCCCGGGCGTCCGAGTGGGGTGTTCTCCAGGTACTCGTCCAGCACGCCGGGAATGGTGGTGGCGGGCTCGGTCAGCGGAGTGTGGACGAAGCCGGGAGCGACGGCGTTGACGCGGATTCCCTTCGGCCCGAGTTCCAGAGCGGCAACCTGGGTGAGCATCGACAGGCCTGCCTTGGCGGCGCAGTAGGCGCTCATGCCGATCGCGGGCTGGCGGGCGTTCAGCGACGTCAGTGACACCAGTGCTCCGCCCTCGTTGAGATGGCGTCCGGCGTGTTTGATCACCAGGAAGCCGCCGGTGAGGCAGACGTCGACCACCGACCGGAACTGTTCGGCGTCGAGTTCGGTGACCAGGCCGAAGTTGCTGAACCCGGCGCAGTTGACCACCACGTCCAGGCGGCCTTCCCTGGCTATCACGGTATCGAAAAGCGTTGCGACGCCTGCCTCGTCGGTGACATCGACCGCGGCCCAGGTGTGGGGCTCGCCGAGTTCGGCGGCGCGATCGCGGGCGGCGTCGGCGTTGCGGTCGCCGATGGTGACTCGGCAGCCGTCCTCGGACAGGGCAAGGGCAGTGGCCCAGCCGATTCCGGAGGCCCCGCCGATGACGACGGCGACGCGGGTGGCTTGCTGGGTCGAACGTCCGCTGGCGGGCATGGAGTCATCTTGCCGCACTGCACCCCAGCCAAAAAGATCACGCCCGCCGCGACTGCCGTCGCGGCGGGCGTGACCTGAGATGGTGCGATTAGGCGGGCCCTCCGGAGCCGCCGGTGCCACCGGATCCACCGCCGGCGGCGTTGCCGCCGGTGCCGCCGCTGGGGTTATTGGCGGGATTGCC
>CAIOYU010000544.1 GCA_903862565.1 uncultured Actinomycetes bacterium
AGGCCATGCAGGCCGACGGGGACACCGATTTTGCCGGCTCGCTGGAGGCCCTGGGGCGGCTCGCCGCCGAACTGGACTATCCGGTGATGGTCCAGGAGGTCGGCCACGGTATCGGCGCGGTCGCCGCCGCGCGGTTGCGCGGGCTTCCGATCGTCGCGGTCGACGTCGCCGGCGCCGGCGGCACCACGTGGGCCCGGGTGGAACAGGTGGAGCGCTACGGCGAGGTGCGCTACCCGGCGATCGCCGAATGGGGCATACCGACCGCGCAGGCCCTCCAGGAGGTGCGCCAGACGCTGCCCGGGATGCCGTTGATGGCCTCCGGGGGTATCCGCTCCGGAGTGGACGCGGCCAAGGCTCTGGCGATGGGCGCCGATGTGGTCGCGCTGGCTCGCCCACTGCTGGCGCCGGCCATCGAATCGGCCGCCGCGGTGGTGGAGGTACTGGGCGGGTTCATCGAGGAACTGCGGGTGTGCTTGCACGGGTGCGGGGCAGCCGATCTCGACGAGCTGCGCGGTCTCGGTCTGGCCGCCGCCAGCACCGGCATCGGCCTTCGGGCTGCTAGGTAGGACCCTCGGGGCTGCTATTCATGCCCGCCATTCATTTCCTGAGAGCGGACCAGGCCGCCCACATCGTGGCCTGCTCAGAGTCGCGCCGGTTGATCGGCTTGAGTCCGAACTTCGCGGTGATGGTGCCGATCACAGAGGCCAGGTCGTAGGTGGTGGAATCGACCCCGCTGCGGGGCAGTCCGTTGGACACAATGAGCGTCGGCACGCGGGTGCCCGGGCCGAATTCGTCGTGAGCACCCTTGGTGGTGCGCCCCTGGCCCGGCGGAGGAACGTGATCCCAAGCGCCGCCGAACTCGTCGTAGGTGACGATGGTGAGGGTGTCGTCGGCGCACGGGCCTTCGTAGATGGACCGCAGCGCGGCGGCGATCTGTTCGTCACCGACGTAGGCGCTGCCGTAGCCGGGATGCTGGTTGCGGGTGCCGAGTTCTTGAACGAACGACACCGGCTTGAGACCGCAGGTCTGGCCCTGAACCAGCGGGTTCCACGCCGCCATGTCCTGCAGGTTGCGAGCGCGGTTCTCCCGCGTCTGCGCAGTCTCCCGGGACCAGTTGTAGAAGTAGTTGAACGACTGGTGATGGAACTGGAAGTCAACGTCCGGGCACAGCGGCCAGGTGGTGCTCGGATCGGAGGTCGGGTCCGAGCAGCCCTTGGGATTGCTCGCCGGTTTGCCGTCGTGGTCGGTGTAACTGCGAGGCGTGGCGGAATCCCCGTTGGTCCAGCCTGGTTGGTCGGTCAAGCCGTTGGCGTTGGACCAGCCGCCCGAGTACCACGCCCAGTCCACGTCGGCTTCATTGAGGCGGTCGCCGATCGTCGGGTACGTCAGCAGCGGGATGAGGCGCTCCTTCACCGACCCGGGCGGGTAGGGCCACTGCACCGAGAAGCTGGTGTTGACCAACCAGTCGCCGCACAGTGCGCGGGGATTGGTTCGCGCTGTGCCGCAGGCCTGGGTCATCTGGCCGTCCTTGAGCCCGTCCGGGCTGGGCGACTGGTAGAGGTTGTACTGGCCGAGTGAATCCCCCTCCGCGGGCTCGTGGCTTTTCGGCATGCCATTCTCGTCGATCACCGACCGCAGCAAGTCCGGCGCATCGGGCCACTGCGGCAGGGTGGCGCTGATCAACCACTGGCCGTTGGCGAACGATCCGCCGAACACACCCGCGAAGAACTTGTCGGCCACCGCGAATTTCGGGCCGTTGGCCCCGGTCAAGTATTTGTAGGTGCCCAGTTCGCGGGTGTCGTAATGTCCCATCACCAGTCCGGCAGCGTCGCTGCCGACGGCGAAACGATTCATCGCACCGTCGTTGAGTTGGTACTGCTCCTGATAGAAGCGGTGCACCAAATCGCGCGTGCATCCCCCTGCCTGAGCACCGGGGGAGTTCGCAAGCACCCCATTATCCGCGGGCAGTTGGGCGAACTTGGCCAGCGAAGCGTCGGTGCCTGGCGGCGGGCAGGTGACGGCGCCGGCCGAGAGCACGTCATTGAGGAGGAACGGGGCGTTGGGAAAGGCTGATCTGTAGGACTCCCCACCCACGGTGGTGGAGCAGGCCGGAGCGCCGGTTATCGCGCCAGGTTGGAGATTGAGATCGTTCATAAGCAGGCAACTCAGCGGCTTGCCGTCCTGACCCACCTGAATGGTCGCCGATGGATCCGCCCGTGCGATGTTGTCGACAGGGTCACCGTTCACCTCGTCCCACAGACCGAACAGCTTGTTGAAGCTGTTGTTCTGCATAAACAGCACGACGACATGCTTGGTCGAGTCGGCGGCGGAACGTTCGTCCGGAGCGAGTACCAGTGGCCCGCCTGGCGACTGCGCCTGACCACCCTCCAAGACGGGCAGCGCGGCGGGCACAGACCGTGCGCAGGCCTGCGCGGCGAGCAGGACCACCACCGAGGACAGCACAAGCGGGACTCGGACCAACCGATGCATGTTTCGAATTCCCTTCGACCCTCAATGCGCAACCACGGAAGCGTATGGTGCCGGACTGGGCCAATTCGGCTGCTCCGCAGAGGACTTCATGATGAGTACGGGATCTATTAACCTCCGCGTCATCGGAACCGCACACCGCACTAGAGTGCCGCTTCGGCGGCCTGCCGCAGGGACTTGAACACACCGCGCATTTCGTCAAGTTGTGAGTCAACGTGATTCAAACTGAACCGACGCGATTTGCCGTGGCCTATTCTGATGGCCATGGGGGCGACGGTTACTCATCTCAAAAGCCATGCTGCGGAATCGGATTCGGCCGACCATCGTCAGGCTGATTATTTCCGCAAAGAGTTACAACTCCAGATCGACCTGCTTGACGCGCACGTTAGGAAATGCCAGGCGAAGCTGGCAACATATTCACAACACGGGCAAGTTGATCAGGTTCGCCACATGCAGTCTCATCTCCGGAATTGCGCTATCGAGCGTAGGGAGCTCGTGAACATGCTCGCCGCACTTACCCGCCGATTCTCTGACGACGAGATCGCACTCACCCGCTAGGTCGGATCTGCAAAGCGCCGGAAAGCGCAAGCGCCAGGCCCATTCACCGCCGCGGCGTGAGCCTCGCGGCGTCAAGTCTGCGCGGCCACCAGGGTCTCCCCGCGCATCCGCTGCGAGATCACCGCGGTGATGCCATCGCCCTGCATACTCACGCCATACAGTGCGTCGGCGACCTCCATGGTGGCCTTCTGGTGCGTGATCACGATCAGCTGGGATTGGGTGCGCAACTGCTCGAACAGTCCGATCAGGCGACCCAGGTTGGCATCGTCGAGGGCCGCTTCGACCTCGTCCATGACATAAAACGGTGACGGGCGGGCCCGGAAGATTG
>CAIOYU010000545.1 GCA_903862565.1 uncultured Actinomycetes bacterium
TGACCACGGCAGGGATAGCGATGTCGGCGTCGTCGGGGACGGTTATCCGACCACGCACGGCGTGAACGAGCACGCCGGTGTCCAGGATCAGGCGGTCCACGGGTCCGTGTCGTCGTCAGCGGATGCGACAGCGCGGACTGCGGCGATGTCTGCGATGAAGGCATCGTCCAGAGCCGCGACTCCGCGCCAGCGCTCGAGCACCGCGTTGAGCGCTGCACCGGTGACCGCTGGGGCCTGACTGATGGCAGCGACCCGGCGACCGCCGCGGGTTACCACGATCGTCTCGCCGTTCTCAACGGAGTCCAGCACGGCCGAGAAGTTGCGGGATGCCTCCGACGCCGTCATCTCACGCATGAAATCAGATTATCCGAATTCGACCAGATGGCGATCGCCGAGTCCATGTCCACGCTTCTCCTAACCGCGCTACGCTGCCGCAAGCCCACTGATGAACTCGACCAGCAGCTATCGGAGGCCGAGCACCCATGTCACCGTCGAACCCGCCTTTTCCGGTCGATCGCACGGTCCTGCCGATCGCTCCGACCCAGTTCCAGGGCACGATCGGGTTGCGCGCAAGTGAGTCGACGCCGTCGTTTCCGACCGGGGCGACCGCGCCGGAGGGTGCCCCGAATGTGGTGCTGATCCTTCTCGACGATGTGGGCTTCGGTGCGACGAGCACCTACGGGGGACCTATCGACACCCCGACGCTGCAGCGGTTGTCGGACAGCGGGGTGCGCTATGACCGCTTCCACACCACGGCGGTGTGCAGTCCGACCCGTGCGGCGCTGCTGACCGGGCGCAACCACCACACCGCTCACACCGGCGCTGTCATGGAGATGGCGACGGGGTATCCCGGGTATGACTCCGTGCTCGGCCACGACATGGTCACCGTCGCCCAGACCCTCAAGCTCAACGGCTACAACACCGCGTGGTTCGGCAAGGACCACAACGTGCCCGATTGGGAGTCCAGCCAGGCCGGTCCGTTCGACCGCTGGCCGACGAGCCAGGGCTTCGAGAAGTTCTACGGCTTCCTGGGCGGCTCCGCCAACAACTGGCGTCCGGCCCTCTATGACGGCACCACGCCGATCGAGCCCTACCTGGGCAAGCCGGAGTACAACCTCGATTTCGACCTCGCGGATCAGGCGATCGGCTGGATGACGATGCAGAAGACGATGGCGCCGGACAAGCCGTTCTTCGTCTACTACGCGACCGCCGCCGGCCATGCGCCGCAGCAGGCCACACCCGAGTGGATGGCCAAGTACAAGGGGCAGTTCGATCAGGGCTGGGACACGATGCGTGAGGAGACCTTCGCGCGGCAGAAGGAAATGGGCATCATCCCGGCCGATGCCAAGCTGACACCCCGGCCTGAGCAGATTCCGGCCTGGGATTCTGCGAGCCCGCGTCAGCAGAAGGTGTACTCGGCGATGATGGAGCTCGCCGCCGCACATGTGGCCCAAGCCGACTACAACCTGGGCCGCGTGCTGGACGCCGTCGACGATCTGGGCCAGACCGACAACACGCTGGTGATCTACATCGTGGGGGACAACGGTGCCGCTGGCGAGGGCTCACTGGACGGCTCCTTCAACGACCTGAACGTCGTCAGCCAAACCCATGAGTCGCTCGACTACGTCGAGAGCCGTCTGCCTGATTTCGGCACCTGGAAGTCCTCAAACCTGTACCCGGTGGGCTGGGCCTGGGCGATGAACACGCCGTTCCAGTGGTGCAAGCAGGTGGCCAGCCACTTCGGTGGCACCCGCAACGCCATGGTCGTGTCCTGGCCGCAGGGGATTCAGGCCCGCGGGGAGCTCCGATCGCAGTTCCACCACGTCATCGACATCGTGCCGACGATCCTCGAGGCAGCTCGGGTGCCACAGCCGGTCATGGTGAACGGCGTCACCCAGCACCCGATCGAGGGCGTGAGCATGGCGTACACCTTCGACGATCCCAAGGCCGAGGGGCGCCGGCACACCCAATACTTCGAGATCTTCGCCAATTCCGGGATCTACCACGAGGGTTGGTTCGCATCGACCACCCCGGTGCGCCTGCCCTGGAGTGGGGTCGGCACCGACATGGATGTGCTGACGACCACATGGGAGCTCTACAACATCGACAAGGACTTCTCCCAGGCCGACGATCTCGCCGAGCAGATGCCCGAGAAGCTGCGTGAAATGCAGGTGCGGTTCTATGCCGAAGCGGCCAAGTTCAACGTCCTACCGATCCAATCGTCCGCTGCTGAGCGCTTCGGCGACGGCA
>CAIOYU010000546.1 GCA_903862565.1 uncultured Actinomycetes bacterium
ACCGCGTTCGCGGTGACACCGACGCTTCGGGAGGCCTACGCCGAGGGTGACGAGGAGGAACTGGCCGAAGTGGCGATCGGCGAGGCGGCACTGGCGTCGCTGCGCCTGATCGCTGCCGAACCGTCGTCCGATGAGGGCGGTGAGGCGGGGGTCGGTCTGCTGCGGCGGGCGGTGATCATCGCCGACGCCCCCGAGGACACCGTCACCCTCCGACCCGATCTCGACGACGCCGTCGTCCGGATTGCGGGCCGGGTCGGGTTGGATCAGGTGGCCGCGGTCTACGTCGACAACGCTGCCGCCGGACCTGCCGTACAGGCTGCGATCGCGGTGATCGACGAGGCCGACCTCGGTGACGAGGACGCCGAGCTGACCGTCGGCGACGCCCAGGACCATGACCTGGCCTGGTACGCAACCCAGGAACTGCCCTTTCTGCTCGACCTGCTGTAGCCGCCTATACCCGGGCGCTGACCTGCGGCGGGCTGGTTACGGTACCGTAGGTTCGGTGAGGAGCCAGGTCGCCTTTTCCCGATCGGCGAGGGCGCTGCGCGCGTTGGCCTCACCCATGACCACCCCACTGCTGCCCGACGACTATCTCAGGCTGGTCAATCCCCTGTGGTCGGCCCGGGAGTTGCGCGGGCGGATCCTGGAGGTTCGCCCCGAGACCCGCGATTCGGCGACCCTGGTGATCAAGCCGGGCTGGGGGTACCGCTTCGAGCACCGGCCCGGCCAGTACATCGGTATCGGTCTGCTCGTCGACGGCCGCTGGCGGTGGCGGTCCTACTCGCTGACCTCGCCGGCCGACTGCGCACGTACGCTGACGATCACCGTCAAGGCCATGCCGGAGGGCGTCGTCTCCGGCCACCTCGTCAGCGGAGTGCGTCCGGGCACGGTGATTCGGTTGGCCGCCCCGCGTGGTGATTTCGTCATGGCCGATCCGCCGCCGCCGTCGGTGTTGTTCGTGACTGCCGGCTCCGGGATCACCCCGGTCGTCTCGATGCTGCGCACCATGAAGCGGCGCAATCACCTCGGCGACATCGTGCACCTCCATTCGGCGCCGACCCCCGATGACGTCCTCTTCGCCGACGAGCTCGCCGAACTGGGCCGCACCCACCCCGACTACCGGCTGACGGTACGGTCCACCAGGGCCGAGGGACGCCTGGAGGTGTCCCGCATCGACGATGAGGTGCCGGACTGGCGGCAACGGGAAACCTGGGTGTGCGGACCTCGGGCCATGCTCGACGACCTCGAACACTATTGGGCGGCAGCAGGTCTGGCTGACCGGCTGCATCTGGAGCGGTTCGCTTCGGCCCGGGCCGCAACCGGGGTCGGCGGCACTGTGACCTTCGCCCGAAGTGGGCGCAGTCGGGCCGCCGACGGGGCAACGTCGCTCCTGGAGGCCGGCGAGCAGGCCGGCGTCGGCCTGGCGTCGGGTTGCCGGATGGGTATCTGTCACACCTGTGTGGTCAGCCTCGTCGACGGCTACGTGCGAGATCTGCGCACCGGTGCGCGGCACGAAGCGGGCAGCAGGGTGCAAACCTGCGTCAGTGCCCCCGAAGGCGATTGCGTGGTGGACATCTGATGGCGATCACCGACATCGAGGCCTTCACCCACCTGACCGAGGCCGATATCGAAAGCCTGACAGTCGAACTCGACGCGATCCGGTGCGACATCGAGGAGTCGTTGGGGGAGCGCGACGCCCGCTACATCCACCGCGCCATCGCCTTCCAGCGCGGCCTGGACATCACCTCCCGTCTGCTGCTGGCCTTCGGATCCAAGCGCTGGGCCTGGTGGGGTGGTGCCGTCGGTCTCGGGTTGGCCAAGATCATCGAGAACATGGAGATCGGACACAACGTCATCCACGCCCAATGGGACTGGATGAACGACCCCGAGATCCACTCCTCGACCTGGGAGTGGGACATGGCCGGCGTCGCCAGGCACTGGCAGGTCACTCACAACTTCTCCCACCACAAGTACACCAATATCCTCGGCATGGACGACGACGTCGGCTACGGCCTGCTGCGCGTCACCCGTGACCAGCCCTGGCAGCCGCGCAACGTGCTCAACCCGGTGTTCAACCTCATCCTCGCCGTCGGTTTCGAGTGGGGAATCGCGCTGCAGCACTTGGAGTTACGCAAGGTCTGGCAGCCCGAGACGCGGGCCGCCGCGATCGTTCGACTGCGTGAGTTCGCCACCAAGTCCGCGCGCCAGATCGGCAAGGACTATCTGGCGTACCCCGGCGTGACGGCGCTGTCGCCGTTCGCCGGGTTCGCGTCGACGGTGGGCGCCAACGCTCTGGCGAACGTGATCCGCAACCTTTGGACGAACGCGGTGATCTTCTGCGGCCACTTCCCCGACGGCGCAGAGAAATTCACGCTCACCGACTTGGAGAATGAGAACAAGGGCCACTGGTACCTGCGCCAGATGCTGGGCAGCGCCAACATCGACGCCACCCCGGTGCTGGCCTTCCTGACCGGGAATCTGTCGTACCAGATCGAACACCACCTCTACCCCGACCTGCCCAGTTCGCGTCTGGCCGAGATCTCGGTCCGGATTCGTGAGGTCTGCGAGAAGTACGACCTGCCCTATACCAGCGGACCTTTCCTGGTGCAGTACGGCAAATCCTGGCGCACGATCGCCAAACTCGCACTGCCCGATCGGTTCCTGCGCGCCACAAGCGACGACGCCCCCGAAACCCACAGCGAGCACATGTTCGACGTGCTCGGACCGGAAGACCGGCCGCGCGGACTCAAATCGGCGTTGGCCGCAGTACGGCGCTACCGCGCATCGAGTCAGCGCTGAGATCGCGGTCTCGGCCGAAATCGCGATCTGTGTGCAGAGCCGATGAGGCTCAGTCCGGAATGTAGGCGAACGTGTCCGGGTTGGGTCCGCGCCGGCCGGCCTCACCGCGGTCCAGTGCGGTCAGCGCCTCGAGTTCCTCGTCGTTGATCTCGAAGTCGAAGATCTCGAAATTGTCCTTCATCCGTTGCGGATGGCTGGATTTCGGGAACACGATGTCGCCGCGTTCGATGTGCCAGCGCAGCACCACCTGCGCGGGGTGCACGCCCGCCGCCTTCGCGATCCGGATCACCACCGGGTCGCCGAGCACCTGGCCCTGGGCGATCGGCGACCACCCTTCGGTGGCGATGTTGTGCTCGGTGCCGTAGGCGCGCAACGCGTCGTTGGTGAAGTACGGGTGGACCTCGATCTGGTTCACCGCCGGCGTGGTCTCTGTCTCCCGGGCCAACTCCTGCAGGTGGTGGATCTGGAAGTTCGACACCCCGATGCTGCGGGCCCGGCCGTCGGCCTTGAACTCTTCCAGCGTCTGCCAGGTGGACACGAAGTCGCCGTCGTAGAGCGTGGGCAGCGGCCAGTGGATCAGGAACAGGTCGACGTAGTCGGTGCCCAGTTCGCGCAGGGTGTCGTCGAACGCGCGACGGGCGTCGTCGGGTTTGTGGAAACCGTTGTTGAGCTTGCTCGTGACGTAGACGTGCCCCCGGTCCAGGCCGGCGTCGCGGATGCCCTCGCCCACGCCCTTCTCGTTGCGGTACATCTCAGCGGTGTCGATGTGGCGGTAGCCCACCTCGAGGGCGGCCTTGACCGCTGCGGCGGTGTCGTCCGGGGGAATCTGGAACACCCCGAAGCCCAGTTGGGGGATCTGGTGGCCGTCGTTGAGGGTGATCATCGGGACATTGCCGACGGTGGTCTCCATGTTGCTCCTTAAGTCGTCATACCTAGTATCCGATGCCCTCGGCCAACGCCGCGAGCAACCGCCGTGCTGCGGCCGCCCGATGCGCCGCCGATCCGGTGAGGGTGTCCAGTGCGCACTCCGGGTCGGCCGGCGGACCCATGTGCCCGCATCCCCGCGGGCACTCCGCGATCAACTCGGCCAGGTCGGAGAAGGACAGCAGCACGTCGTCGCTCTTGATGTGGGCCAGCCCGAACGATCGGATCCCCGGGGTGTCGATCACCCATCCGCCCTGCGGTAGCGGCAGCGCCACCGACTGGGTCGAGGTGTGCTTGCCCTTGCCAACCCCCGACACCTCGCCGGTTGCCCGGGTGGCTTGCGGGACAAGACGATTCACCAGCGTCGACTTGCCCACCCCGGAGTGGCCGAGCAGGACGGTGATATGTCCGGTCAGCAAGTCCGCCACCGCCTCCAGTGGTTCGGTGCGGCCTGCGGTCACCACGGTGAGGTCCAGGTCGGCGAACTGCTCGGCGAACGGACCGGGCGCGGCCAGGTCGGTCTTGGTCAGGCACAGGATCGGCCGCAGGCCACCGGTGTAGGCGGCGATCAGCGACCGGTCCACCAGTCCGGTGCGCGGCGGTGGGTCGGCCAGGGCCACCACCACCATCATCTGGTCGGCGTTGGCCACCACCACCCGTTCGGTGGGATCGGTGTCGTCGGCGGTGCGGCGCAACACCGTTCGCCGCTCACGGCGGCGCACGATCCGGGCCAGTGTGTCCGTCTTGCCGGACAGATCGCCGACCACATCCACCTCGTCGCCGACCACGATCGGGGTGCGGCCCAGGTCGCGGGCCCGCATCGTGGTCACCAGCCGGTTCGGGTCCCCGTCGAGCACAACGCCCCAGCGGCCGCGGTCGACGGTCACCACCATGCCCGCCTCGGCGTCGGCGTGTTCGGGGCGGGTCTTGGTGCGCGGACGTGAGCCACGGCCCGAACGGATCTTGACGTCGGACTCGTCGTACTCGCGTCTGATCAATCTATTGCCCTTGGGGCCCAAGCATGGTCGACCACAGCGAGGGGAACTGCGGCAGCGTCTTGGCGGTGGTGGCGATGTTCTCCACCGAAACGCCGGGCACCCGCAGGCCGACGATGGCACCGGCCATCGCCATCCGGTGATCGGCGTAGGAGTGCCAGATACCGCCGTGCAGGGGACGGGCGGTGATCACCAGCGCGTCGCGTTCTTCTTCGCAATCGCCGCCCAGGGCATTGATCTCGGCGCTCAGCGCCGCCAACCGGTCGGTCTCGTGCCCGCGCAGGTGCGCGATCCCGGTCAGGCGGGACACCGAGCCGGGCTCGGCCAGGGCGGCCAGGGCGGCCATCGACGGGGTGAGTTCGCCGACCTCGTAGAGGTCCATGTCGAAACCCGGGTAGCCGGCCGGGCCGGTCACCGTCAGGTGAGAGTCGGCGCCTGAATCGGAATGGGCGACAGTGCATCCCAACAGGCGCAGGATGGCCAGGATGATCGGTGCGGGTTGCACGCTGATGGTCGGCCAGCCGGTGATGCGCACCGTGCCGCCGGTCACCGCGGCTGCGGCGGCGAAGGGCACCGCGTTGGACAGGTCCGGCTCGATGCGCCAGCGCCGGGCCTCGACCCGGCCCGGGTCCACCCGCCACTGGTTCGGGGCGGTGTCGTCGACGTCGACGCCCGCCTCGGCCAGCATGGCCGCCGTCATCGCGATGTGCGGGGCCGACGGCACCGACTCCCCGGTGTGCACCACCGTCAGGCCCTTGTCGAACGCCACACCCGAGAGCAGCAGACCGGAGACGAACTGCGAGGACGCCGAGGCGTCGATGTGCACGGTGCCGCCGGCCACCGTGCCGCGTGCGTGGACGTCGAAGGGCAGGCTGTCTCCGTAGATGTCGACGCCCAGGATCCGCAGCGCGTCCAGCAGTGGGGTGATCGGCCGTGTACGGGCCTGTTCGTCGCCGTCGAATCGCACCGGCGCGGTGCCCAGCGCGGCCAAGGGCGGCACGAACCGCAGCACGGTGCCCGCCAGGCCGCAGTCGATGCGGGCCTGCGGACCCGGGTTCAGGGCGCCGTGGACGGAGAGTTCGGACCCGTCGCCGTCGATGGCGAGTCCGAGGGTCCGCAGCGCGCCGATCATGAGGTCGGTGTCCCGGCTGCGCAGCGCCCCGCTGATCCGGGATGACCCGGAGCCTTGGGCGGCGGCCAGTCCGGCCAGGATCAGGGCGCGGTTGGTCATCGATTTCGACCCCGGCACCGTCACGGTCGCGTTGACCGGGGCCGACGCCTGCGGGGCCGGCCACAACTCTGGGGCGGAACTCACGGCCCCCATCCTGCACCATTGAAGGATGTGCGGGAGGTTTGCGGTCACCACCGATCCGGCTCGGCTTGCCGAGGAACTCGACGCCGGCGACGAGACCGGGGCCGGGACGGGCGCAGCCGAGTTCGCGCCCAACTACAACGTCGCCCCCACGACCGATATCGCGGTGGTGGTGGCCCGCCGTGATCCCGACGAGAACCCCACCCGCCGGATCCGGCTCATGCGCTGGGGGCTGCTGCCGCCGTGGGTGAAGGCCGACGCCGACGGCAAGCCCGTCGTCAAGGCGCCGATGATCAACGCCCGCGCCGAGACGCTGACCACCTCACCGGCCTACCGGGCCGCCGCCGAGCACAAGCGTTGCCTGGTCCCGATGGACGGTTACTACGAGTGGAAGCCCAATCCCGATGCGCCCAAGCGCGGGGGTAAGACGCCGTACTTCTTCTATCGGGCCGACGGACGGCCGCTTCTGGTGGCGGGGCTGTGGTCGGTGTGGCATCCGGACAAGGCCGGCGGGCCGGCGTCGATGACCTGCACGGTCGTCACCACCCGGCCGCCGGCCAGGTTCGCCGAGATCCACGACCGGATGCCCCTGGTGCTCGACCCCGACGACTGGGACCGCTGGCTGGACCCCGACCGTCCGGCGCCCGAGGATCTGCTGGCCGGCGGGCCGGATGCGGCGGGCATGGCGATGCGGGAGGTCTCCACTTTGGTGAACAGGGTGGCCAACAACGGGCCGGAATTGATCGAGCCGGTGACCGCGGTGGCCCTGTTCTAGCGCCTCAGGGCAGGCTACCCTTGTAGACACGTGTCAAAAACGAGAGGACCTGCCATGACCGCGGTTGAACCCACCACCGATCGGGACGTCATCACCGTGTGTAATCCGGCCGACGGACGTGTGGTCGGGTCGGTTCCGATCGAGGGGCCCGAGGCAGTGGCTGCCAAGGCCCGCGAACTTCGGCTGTTTCAGCAGGAGTGGGAGGCCATCGGCGCCCGGGGCCGCAAGAAGTGGATGATGAAGTGGCAGGAATGGATCCTCGACAACGCCGACCATCTGACCGATGTCCTGATGTCGGAGACCGGCAAGGCCCGGGGCGATGCCGCGGTCGAGGCCGTCGGTGTGGCCGACGCCATCAAGTACTGGGCCGGTAACGCCGAGAAGTTCCTCGCCGAGAAGTCTCCGAAGCCGCACAGTCCGCTCTACCAGGTCAAGAAGCTGACCACCTCCTACCGGCCCTACCCCCTCGTCGGCATCATCGAGCCGTGGAACTTCCCGCTGGCGATGCTCGGCCTGGACGTCGTGCCCGCCCTGGCGGCCGGGGCCGCGGTTCTGCTGAAACCCTCTGAGGTGACGCCACTTTCGGCCGTCGAGTTCGTCCGCGGCTGGAAGGAGGTCGGTGCCCCGCCCGTGCTGGAGCTGACCACCGGCTACGGCGACACCGGTAAGGCCGTCATCGACAACTCCGACTACGTCCACTTCACCGGCTCCACCGCCACCGGCCGCAAGGTCGCGATGTCCTGCGCCGAGCGGCTCATTCCCTACAGCCTCGAACTCGGCGGGAAGGATCCGGCGATCGTGCTGGCCGACGCCGACATCGACCGCGCGGCCAACGGCATCACCTGGGGCGGGCTGTTCAACGCCGGCCAGGTCTGTATCTCCACCGAGCGGGTCTACGTCGAGGCGCCGGTGTACGACGAGTTCGTCGCCAAGCTGACCGAGAACGTCCGCAAGATCGACCAGGGCCATGAGGACGATCGATCGGGGCAGGGGCTCCGCTACCACGTCGGCGCGATGGCCACCGCAGCGCAGCGCGACATCGTCGACCGCCACGTCCGCGAAGCCAAGGAGGCCGGCGCCAGGGTGCTCGTCGGCGGCGAGCCGACCGGGCAGGGCACCTTCTTCCAGCCGACCGTGCTGGCCGACGTCACGCCCACGATGTCCTGCATCGCCGAGGAGACGTTCGGGCCGACGCTGCCGGTGGTGAAGGTCGCCGACGAGGAGGAGGCCATCCGGTTGGCCAACGACTCCAAGTACGGGTTGTCGGCCACCGTCTGGACCGGTGACGTCGAGCGCGGACAGCGGGTGGCCCGCCGCCTGGAGTGCGGCGCGGTCAACATCAACGACGCGATGACCAACGTGTTCTGCCCGACACTGCCGATGGGCGGGTGGAAGGAATCAGGCATCGGCTACCGGTCCGGTGGCGCGAACGGCCTGATCAAGTTCTGCCGCCAGCAGGCGATCACCGCGCCGCGGATCCCCACCCAGAAATCCGAACCCCTGTGGTACTCGTCGTCGACGAAGGCCACCCGCTTCGCGCTGGCGGCCATGCGCTTCTTCGCCGGAAGCGGTAAGCGCCGCTTCGGCAAGTAGCGCCGAGTCAGTGACCCCGGCTCACGCCGGGTGATGAGTCCGCGCACCAAGCCCGGTGACCCACCGGTGCAGCAGATGCGCGCTGAACGCGGCGGCGGCGAACACCAGCATCAACCACCACGGCGGGCGGGCGAGTTCCCAGACGAAGATCGCCGCCCAGTCCGGGGAACCCTGGGTGACGGCCAGCACGCCGGCCGCACAGGCCAGCGACACCGCCGGCACGCTGGGGTGTAGCGGCGTCCACGCGTTCACCGCCAGTGCCACCACCGCACCGAGTGCCGCCCCGGTGGCCAGCGCCGGGGTGAGCAGGCCGCCGACGGCCCCGGCCCGCAAGAACGCCGCCGTCAGGAGTGGCTTGAGGACCAGGACCGCACCGGCCTCGACGATGGTGAGGCCACGGTCGACGCTGACCAGCAGGACGCTCTGCCCGTTGCCGGGCAGTTCGGGCAGCCGGTGCGAGCACAGGCCCACCAGCAGACCCGCCGCGGCCACGGCGGGGATCAGCAGCCAGGTGTTGCGGGGGCCTCGCGCGGCGGAACGGGCCCGAGCGAGGTCCGTCAGCCGCCGGAAGGCCATGCCGACGCCGACCGTCAACGGCGCCAGCAGCACCGCGATGGCGATCAGCAGATAGGACAGGTGCGGGTGCGGCCACGTCAGCCCCGGCTCGTCATGGGTGAACGGTGCGGCGACCAGAACGGCCAGCCCCGAGGTGGCCAGTGCCGTGATCACAGCCCGAATGTCCCAGGTGTGCAACACGATTCGCAGCGCGAACAGTGCGCCGCCGATGGGCACGCCGTATACCGCGCCCAGCCCCGCGCCGGCGGCGCAGCCCAGCAGGATCTCCCGGTCCCGCGGCGCCAGCGTCCAGCGTGCGCTGCCCAGGTCGGCGAGCGCGACGGCGAACAGCCGCGGCGCGTTCTCCCGGCCCAGCGAGGCTCCGGAGCCCACCAGCAGAGTCTGCAGCGCGGCGTCGAGTGTCATCGCGCGTCGGGGCAGCGGTGCGGGCCCGATGATCGCCTGGTCGACCGTCGGGACCGACCTTCGTCGGCGGAGCATCCACCAGCCCCATCCGGCCAGCGCCCCGCCGATCATCGGCCCCACGGCCCGCCGGATGTGGCTCGAACCGGACACTCCGTCGAGCATGCTTCCGAAGCTGTAGTGGTAGGTGAGGTGCTCGACGAAGTCCAGGAACATCGTCGTCGCCGCGCCCGCGACGCCGGCCAGCAGGCCGATCAGGACCACCGCGCAGCTGTATTCGAGGCTGCGCCGGGTCAGGGTCAGCCTCGGTACCCGGGCGGGTTGGCGGTGTCCACCCACAGGTCCACACCAAGTTCCGAACCCGGCACGCAGTCGTACACCGACAGGTCGGTGACGCCGTTGGCCAGCAGCACGTCCTCGCACAGCAGGCTCTGCCCGGTGTACTCGGCGGCGGGCTGGCTCAGCACGGCGTAGGCGGCGTCGGCGTACACCTCGGGCTTGCGCGAGCGGGCCATCGACTCGTCGCCGCCCAGCAGGTTCTGCACCGCGGCGGTGGCGATCATGGTGCGGGGCCACAGCGTGTTCGACGCGATCCCGGCGTCCTTGAGCTCCTCGGCAATCCCCAAGGCGCACAGTGACATCCCGTACTTGGCCATCATGTAGGGGGCCGGACGCAGCCATTTGGGCTCCAGCCGGACCGGCGGGGAGAGCGTGAGGATGTGCGGGTTGGACCGGCCCTTCATGTGCGGGATGCACGCCTGCGACACCGCGTAGGTGCCGCGCACCTCGATCCCGTTCATCAGGTCGAAGCGCTTCAGTGGCACCTCCTCGATGGAGCCCAGGTTGATCGCCGAGGCGTTGTTGACGCACATGTCGATCCCGCCGAACTGAGCGACGGCCGCCGCCACCGCAGCGGCCACCGAATCGCCGTCACGGACGTCGCCGACGATCGGCAGCGCCTGGCCGCCGGCGTCCTCGATCTCCTTGGCTGCGGTGTAGATGGTCCCCGGCAACTTCGGGTGTGGTTCGGCGGTCTTGGCGACCAGGGCAATGTTGGCGCCGTCGGCGGCCACCCGCTTGGCGATCGCCAGGCCGATTCCGCGGCTCGCGCCCGAGATGAACATGGTCTTGCCGGCGAAACGGCCGGTTTGCGTGAGGGACATGGTTGTTCAGCCTATTCCCCAGGGCAGAATGCAGCCCATGGGCAGCAGCAGGAGGACGGGCCACACGAGCGCCGCCACGATGAAGCCGACCAGGTCGCCGAAGCGCGGCAGCACGGTTGCCCACTGTGCCTGGAACTCGGTGAGCGTGTCGTAATGGAGCGACAGCCAGACGGCGCCGACGGCGAAGTACAGGAGAACAAGCAGGAGGCCGACCTCGACCAGGGCCGCCATTCGCACAGGCCTGTCCATGATGCGCCGGCGTGGGATCACTGGACCGACCTTACGCTCACGGGGTTGCATTCCGGCCTGCGTCCGCTTCTGAATGTTGAGCGAACGGTTGGACAGTGGCTTTCGCTGATCTGGATTCCGGTCGCGGCGTATCTGCTGGTCGGTGTGATCTGGGCGGTGACGCACACCGAGCGCTTCGCCCGGCTGACCGGGCTCGACGTGGTGGTGTCGTTTCTGGGCTCGATCGCGCAATGGCCCGTGCTGGTGTTCACCCTGCTGTGTCGGTAACCGTAGGATCGGTGTTCATGTCGCCGGGGAGCGGATCGCAACACCACGTCGGAGACGACGCCGAACGCCGCAACGACGACGTCGAACCGGTCGGCACCGCCGAGACCGACTCCGAGCTGACGGAGCGGTTCGAGCGCGACGCCATTCCTCTGATGGACCAGCTTTACGGCGCTGCGTTGCGCATGACCCGCAACCCGGCCGACGCCGAGGATCTGGTGCAGGAAACCATGGTCAAGGCGTATTCGGCGTTCCGGTCATTCCGCGAGGGCACGAACCTCAAGGCGTGGCTTTACCGCATCCTGACGAACGCCTACATCAACACCTACCGCAAGAAGCAGCGGCAGCCTGCGGAGTACCCCACCGACGAGATCACCGACTGGCAATTGGCCGCCAGCGCCGAGCACACCTCGACCGGATTGCGCTCCGCAGAGGTGGAGGCGCTGGAAAATCTTCCCGACAGCGAAATCAAAGAGGCGCTTCAGGCGTTACCAGAAGAGTTCCGGATGGCGGTGTACTACGCCGACGTCGAGGGACTGCCCTACAAGGAGATCGCCGAGATCATGGACACACCGATCGGCACCGTGATGTCCCGATTGCATCGGGGCCGGCGCCAGTTGCGCACGCTTCTCGCCGACGTCGCTCGCGACCGTGGCTTCCTGCGCGGTCAAGCAGTCGACGCCGGCCAGACAGTGGAAGAGGTTCCCTCGTGACCGATCTCGATCCTGACGAGGGCCACGCCGACTGTGCGATCGTCATCCGCCAGGTGTGGATGCTGCTCGACGGGGAGGTCACCGACGACACCCGCGACGAGCTACGCCAGCACCTCGACCAATGTCCGGCCTGCCTGCGCCATTACGGCGTGGAGGAACGGATCAAACGGCTCATCGCCACCAAGTGCAGCGGCGACAAAGCCCCGACCTACCTGGTGGAAAGGGTGCGACTGGAAATCAGCCGCACCACCATCATCCGGCGGACGCTCTAGAAATCAGGCGTTGGGACGCCGGCCGTGGTTGGCCTTGCTGTGCTTACGGTCCCGCTTCTTACGGCCACGCTTCGCCATCGCCGATCCTCCTTGTGTTGTCTTGGATGCCCCCAGCTATTGACTCAAGTGTCTCACGCCCGCTAACCGCCCAGACACCTGGTGTTGTGGTTCGATAGAGGCATGGCCGAAGATGTGCGCGCTGAGATCGTCGCCAGTGTGCTTGAGGTCGTGGTCAGCAAGGGTGACCAGATCGGCGTCGGCGACATCCTGGTGCTGCTTGAGTCGATGAAGATGGAAATCCCGGTCCTGGCCGAGGTGGGTGGCACCATCACCGAGGTCAGTGTTTCCGTGGGCGACGTCATCCAGGCCGGCGACCTCATCGCCGTGATCGACTGACCTGCACATTCGCCGGTGATCCGTGTCAACCCTCGGTGACCTTCTCGCCGAGCACACCCTCCTGCCCGGTGGTGCCGTAGATCACCTGCATGCCGTGGTCGCCGATTGGCAGCTGCTGGCCGACCTGTCCTTCGGCGACTTCCTGATGTGGGTCCGGCGAGATTCCCGCCCGGGGGCGGAGGCGACGCTGGTGTGCGTCGCGCAGTGCCGGCCCAACACCGCCTCCACACTGCTCGCCAAGGACGTCGTCGGCACCGTTGTCGCCGAGGGCGGGCTACCGGGCCAGCTGGTGCCGGTGCGCTGCGGGGACGGCGTCGTTGCGGTGCTCACCCTGCAGACCTCCGGCGACGGCCGACGCACGTCCTCACCGCTGGAGAAGGCCTACCTGGACTGCGCGGGCAGCCTGATGCGGATGATCTCCGAAGGCACCTTCCCCCGTGGCGGTGACCCGGCCAGTTCGCGTTCGAGTCCGCGGGTCGGCGACGGCTTCATCCGGCTCGACGTCGACGGCGTTGTCACCTACGCCAGCCCCAACGCGTTGTCGGCCTATAACCGGATGGGCCTGTCCTCCGAGCTCGAGGGTCACAACCTGGTCGAGATCAGCAGGCCCCTCATCTCCGACCCGTTCGAAGCCGCGGAACTTGCCGCTCACATCACCGAGTCGCTGACCGGCGGCCCCGGCATGCGCCTGGAGATCGACGCCGGGGGTGCCGGCGTGCTGCTGCGCACCCTGCCGTTGGTGGTGGGTGGCTCTCCAGCCGGGGCGGGGGTGCTGATCCGCGACGTCACCGAGGTCAAGCGCCGGGATCGCGCCCTGCTGTCCAAGGACGCGACGATCCGCGAAATCCACCACCGGGTCAAGAACAACCTGCAGACCGTTGCGGCGCTGTTGCGCCTGCAGGCCCGCCGGACCAACAACGACGAGGCCCGCGATGCCCTGATGGAGTCGGTGCGACGGGTGGCCGCGATCGCCCAGGTCCACGAGGCGCTGTCGATGTCGGTGGACGAAGAGGTCAACCTCGACGAGGTCATCGACCGGATCCTTCCGATCATGAATGACGTCGCCCGCGTGGACGCGCCGGTGCGGATCAGCCGTGTGGGGAGCCTCGGGGTGATGGACGCCGACCGGGCGACCGCGATGGTCATGGTGGTCACCGAACTGGTGCAGAACGCCATTCAGCACGGCTTCGAATACAGCGACCGCCAGGGATACGTGGAGATCCGCTCCACTCGTTCGGCCCGGTGGCTCGACGTCGTCGTCCACGACGACGGCCGGGGCCTGCCGGAGGGATTCCGCTTCGCGGACTCGCAGCGACTGGGGCTGCAGATCGTGCGGACCCTGGTGTCGGCCGAACTCGACGGCGCGCTGGAGATGCGGCCGGCCGACGGGGGCGGCACCGACGTGGTGTTGCGGGTACCGGTCCGAAGCCCGGCGGTCATGGACCGCCGGACACCGGCAAAAAAAGTCGCGGCCCCGATTGCTCGGGACCGCGACTGAGTGTGCGTTCGATTAGACGCCGGTGCGCGCCTTGGTGCGCGCGTTGCGCCGCTTGAGGGCGCGACGCTCGTCCTCGCTCATGCCGCCCCACACGCCGGCGTCCTGGCCGGAGTCCAGCGCCCAGGTGAGGCAGTCGGTGGTCACGGGGCAGCGGTTGCAGACGAGCTTTGCGTCAGCGATCTGAGCCAGAGCCGGGCCGCTGTTGCCGACCGGGAAAAACAGCTCCGGATCCTCGTCCCGACACACCGCTTTATGGCGCCAATCCATGTTCGCTACTCTCCTTTAATCAACTGTGTGCGCAATCAGAGAAAGGCGTGAAACCCTTCAGCCTGGGCCGTAAGCGCGTGCGCACACAAATGTTGTTGCACTGTTACATAGATGTTTTCACAGGCTCCGTGGAAGTCAATAGAACCGCGATGAACCGTGGTCAAAGTCACTCGGCGGGCCACTCGGCGGCCCTGGCCGGTCACACCGCAGGCGCGACGACCGCCAGTGCGTCGGGGACGGAGGTGAACGTCATGTCCTCCCGCAACCCCAGGAATTCCCCATCCACCTGGCAGGCGATCGGCTCCGCAGCGGTGATTCGCACCCACGGCAGGTCGTCCTCGCGGACCAGATGCCGGGCCTTGATGTTCGCCTTCTTCGACAGCATGCGGCGCAACAGCAGCAGGTTGGCCAGGGTGTTCATGCTGGTGACGGCGAACAGC